>JAHJJF010000096.1 GCA_018823135.1 Pseudomonadota bacterium | reverse complement strand
TTGGACTGCTACGGCATGGGCTCTTGAAGGCGGGGCCATGGTCTGGGTCGGGGTCAGGCAGAAAAGACTAGGCGCCCGGGTCTTTGGTGTGCTCCTGCAATTCGGCTCGGGTATCTCGTTTTTAATTGCCGCATGCACTCCTCCGCCAACAGCGCTATTCTTGAACAGTTATTTCTTCGGCTGTTTCTTCATAAGCATAGCCGGTCTTTTTTCAAGTTATTACCTGACGCATCATCATGACAAACTTCATAAAAATGAAGAAATAGTTCCAATCCCGCTTCTGGTCTGGGGACTTCTCTGGTGGTTTGGTGGAGGAATCGGAGATCTTCATCGGCATTTTTTTCATAAGGATTTCTACGATGTATCCTTGTTGTTTTTCTCGATAAGTTTTCTTGCCATGGCCATTGTTGCAAAAAGACTCACCTGGCGGCATCTTTCAAGCACGCTCCTTTGTTTTTTCCCGGCCTTGGTTATCCTCGTACCCTTTTCGTTGAACGATTTTTCCTTACATGTCCATCTGTTGACCCAATGGAGTTCTATCGCCTGGTTGCCGGCAATTTTATTACAATACCGGATCATGTGGCAGTTTGAAGATGAGTGGCCATCTCAGGCAATACCGCTGTGGCATCTTGGAACCATGTGGTTTGTGATATTTGTTCTGTCACTTGAGACCGCCTGGGCCGTTGATTATCTTATTCAAGGAGAAGAGATCTGGCCCCTGATATGCTGGGGCCTTGTGCCCGGGGCGCTGGTTCTGGCGCTGATCAGAAAAGGCGGCGCTTTCCCCTGGCCGGTGAAAAAACATGCCAACCAGTATCTTGATAACGGGATTTCCGTCCCTGTTTGTTTTTTGCTGTTATGGTTACTTATTACTTGTACACAGGAAGGCCGGCCAGGGCCTTTGCCCTATCTGCCATTGATAAACCCCCTGGAATTAGCACAGTTTTTTGTGTTTTATGTCCTCATTGTTTATGTCTGGACAGGCACCAGGAAGCCCTATGCGCTTCAAGCAGAATTTCCAGAATATACGGGTATTATGGTTCTAGGGGGCGTTGTGTTTGTCTGGCTGAATAGCGTCGTCGCCAGGATTGTCAGCAATTATTCCCACACAAGTTTTGAGGCGCGAAGCCTGTTTTCTTCTGATGTCTTTCAGGCGGGTATTTCCGGGCTCTGGACGCTGATCGCCATGGCAATAACCGTCTGGGCCACACGCAAGGGAAACAGGCCGGTATGGATGACCGGCTCAGTCCTCCTGGGTATGGTTGTTTTGAAGCTCTTCATTGTCGACCTTTCTGGAATTGGCACAATTGCCAGGATTGTTTCATTTCTGGTTGTCGGTGTGCTGATGCTGCTCATCGGATACTTTTCGCCATTGCCGCCAAAAATTATGGAGAATTCAAAATGAGATATCTCTTGCTGGGTATTTTTGTTTTCTTAAGTGTTGCGCAGGCTCAAGCTGAAACCTTTACCACCGGGGATTTTGCCTACGGGTACCCCCTGACTGTTAATGGGAATGGCGCGATATGCAGCTTATTTTTGCCGGAAGAAATTTATGGTGGGGTAACCCGGAAGGACCTTGGCGATATCAGGTTATTTAATGCCGGTGGCGACATAATCCCGCATACAATTCGTCGGCAGCAACTCGAAAGCAGCAAACTGTCAGCTACTGAAAATGTTCCTCTTTTTCCCCTCTATACGCATATGCAAAGAAGGACAAACGGAGATTTGTCATTACTGATTAACCGGAAGCCGGACGGCACAATCATACAACTTGATACAACCGATTCAGGGGAAGGCCAACCGGATAAATCTTTGTATGGCTATCTTCTGGACATGAGCAGGATTGAAGAGCATCCGGCTAGACTTGAATTGCAATGGGAAGATTCAGGAGATCATTTTTTGACGACAGTGAACCTGCATCACAGCGATGATCTAGCGAAATGGACTTCGCTGTCCTTGAACAATACTGTTGCTGAGCTCAACTATTCCGGAGACAGGATTTATCGGAATTCCATTCCTCTTCCCCAAAAAACGCAGAAATATATACAACTCACCTGGCCTGTGGGAAAGCCCCAAATTGTCCTGAAAAGTGTCAAAGTAATTTCCCGGCCTCTGCAGCTTAAAAGGCAAAGGCAATGGACTGAACTCCAGGGGATTAGAGGTGAAGACTCCAGAATGGTCTTTGAGTATATATCTGCAGCCTATTTGCCGGTTGACGCAGTTAATCTGAGCTTTCAGGAAAAAAACAGCATCATCAAGGCAACAATCAAATCCAGAGCGGATGAAGATGCCCAGTGGAGAATCCGGGCCCGAGGAGTATTTTACAATCTGGAGTTTGAAGAAGGGGAGATTCGTAATGAAATCGTCACAATTAATCAAACTGTTGACAAATTGTGGCGCGTGGAAGTCAGTCAGGACGGTGCAGGGCTTGATCTAATAAATCCCCCGCCGGCACTGGCGCTGGGCTGGACACCACATGAACTCCTGTTTATTGCCAGAGGTGCTCCGCCTTTTATGGTAGCATATGGCAGTGGCAAGCTGACTCATGATACTGAAGCAGGTTCTTCAACGATGATTCTCCAGGCGTTAAAGAAGAGTAAATCAATTACATCATCCGTACAGATTGGAAAACGAATGCGTCTGGGAGGTGAAGGGGTTCTGGAAATACCCCCGCCACCCAAACCCTGGAAGAAATGGATTCTCTGGGGTGTGCTGGTTTCCGGTGTGCTCATCATGATCAGGATGGTGTGGAGTCTGCAGAAGCAAATGGCAAAAACTGCAAAGGGAGATTAATTCGAGGCGCTCGAAGAAGTGCCTGGTTGAAAAAACGGGTGTTTTGATGCGGTTGATTTTGAACCGCCTTTTTTAATATTCCAGGTGAATGCGGGTCAGGCTTACTGGCCAGGCACCAAGGCGGAATCGCAGTCTGCTTGTCAACCCATCTCCATTGCGGCGAATTCCATTGACAGCGGTTGGAAGTCGAAGTAAGCAGCTCGATTAATAGTAGTCATTATAAATTTCTTGAAGTGAAAAAGAAGCGGATTATATGAACGGACAATTAAAGGCCACCGGCACCCTGGGCACTGCAGCGGTATTTCTCACCGCCATCTCGACCATCCTCGGCGCCATCATGTTTCTGCGCTTCGGTTACGCCGTTGCCAACGTGGGTTTTGTCGGCACCCTGGCCATTATCCTGCTCGGTCACGCGGTGACCATTCCCACCGCCATGGCCCTGGCAGAGATCGCCACCAACCAGAAGGTGGAAGGCGGTGGCGAGTACTTCATCATCTCACGCACCTTCGGCCTGATCCCGGGGGCGGCCATCGGCATCTCCCTTTTCCTCTCGCAGGCCGTCAGCGTTGCCTTTTACGCCATCGCCTTTGCCGAGGCATTCCGGCCGGTGTTCGCCTGGTTGGGGACTGTCTCCTCCGTGCAGATCAGTGACGCCCGAGTGATCAGCCTGCCTGCCGTTATCCTGCTGGGGGCGTTGGTGATCCACAAAGGCGCCGACCTGGGCATCAAGCTGCTTTATGGGGTGGTTGGCATCCTCTTCCTGTCGCTGATCCTCTTCTTTGTCGGCAAGGGGCAGGTGAGCAATGCCAGCAACTATAGCCACCTGTTCGAGACGGTCAGAGACCCGGACCATTTCTTCCTGGTTTTCGCCATCTGTTTTCCGGCCTTTACCGGCATGACCGCCGGCGTCGGCCTGTCCGGTGACCTGCGCGATTCCCGCAAGGCTATTCCCCTGGGCACTTTGAGCGCCACCCTGATCGGCATGCTGGTCTATATCGGCATCGCCTACAAGCTGGCAATCTCGGCCACGCCTCAGGATCTGGCTGGCGATCAACTGGTCATGTCCAGCATCGCGCTCTGGGGTCCGATCATTCCCATCGGTCTCGCCTGCGCCACCATATCCTCGGCACTGGGATCGGGACTGGTAGCTCCCAGGACCCTGCAGGCCCTGGCCGCTGATAAAATTCTGCCGCTTCGCGGCGCGTCGGACTGGCTGGCCATCGGCACCGGTCCCCGTGGTGAGCCCCGCAACGCCTCCATGATTGTCTTCGGGATCGCCCTGGTCTTCGTGCTTATGGGCGATGTAGACTTCGTCGCCCAGGTTATCTCGATGTTTTTCATGGTCACCTACGGCGCCATATGTCTGATTTCCTTTCTCGAGCATTTTGCCGCTGACCCATCCTATCGGCCAGCCTTCCGCTCCAAGTGGTACATTTCGCTCTTCGGCGCAGGCGCCTGCCTCTGGCTGATGTTCAAGATGAGCCTTCCTTACGCCATAGTCGCCATCCTGGTGATGGCCGCTCTCTACCTGTGGATCGGCGCCAACAACCCGGACCGCAAGGGGTTGGCCTCCATCTTTCAGGGCGCCATCTTCCAGATCAGCCGTCAGCTCCAGATATTTCTGCAGAAGTCGGGCCAGAAGAGTGATGAAGGCCGATGGCGCCCCGCAGTGGTCTGTATCTCCGCCCATTCATTCGAGCGACTGGACGCCTTTAACCTGCTGCGCTGGATCGCCCACCGCTTCGGTTTCGGGTCTTACATTCACTACTTGCAAGGGTACCTGTCGCGGGAGACGGTGGTCCACTCCCGTGATATATTCCAACGTCTGGTCCGTTTGACTGACGTCAGCCGCAGCAACATTTACATCGACACCCTGATCAGCCCTTCCTACACCACGGCGGTGGCCCAGGTCGCGCAACTGCCAGGCATTTCCGGCAAGGAGAACAACCTGGTCCTCTTTGAGTTCTCCCGCCAGGGCAATGAAGATCTGGCTGATATCATCGACAATTATCGGCTGATGCTGGCTTCCGGTTTCGATGTCTGCATCCTCGGTTCCACTTCCCGGGACTATGGTTACCGCCGGGAGATTCATGTCTGGATCACACCCGAAGACTTTGACAACGTCAGCCTGATGATTCTCCTGGCATACATTATAATTGGTCATCCCGACTGGGAGGGTGGACAGATCAAGCTCTTCGCCGCCTTCCCTGAAACGGAGATTGATGAGCAAAAGGACAGCCTGCACCTGCTGATCAAGGAGGGCCGACTGCCAATATCAGCCCGCAACATCGAATTGATGGCCACCGATGCCGGAACCTCGCGTCGGGAACTGATCCGGCGAGAGTCACGGGATGCCGACCTGATCATTCTGGGTTTCATCGGCGAGGCCCTGCAGCACCAGAAGGAAAAGCTCTTCGAGGGCTACGACGATCTGGGCAACATTCTCTGGGTCAACACCAAAAAGGAAATCCTTATCAACCGTGAGCAGCTCAGCAGCCAGAACGGCACAGAGCAGGGGACAGAGGGACAGGAGGAAATGGCCCGAACCGAGGCAGGAGAGGAAGGGGTTCCTGCAATACCCAAACCAGGCGTAAACGCTGAAGAAAAGACGAAAAATCACCAGGAGGGAAATAAGCGAGCCGATGAAAAACCTTGAAGGCACAAAAGCTGTTGGTTTCTGTCTTGCCGGCAGTGACGGAAAGGAGCATTGTCTTGCCGATTACAGGGGCAAGATTGTCGTGATTTATTTTTACCCCAAGGACAACACCCCCGGTTGCACAATAGAGGCATGCACCTTCAGGGACCTGTATAAGGGTTTTCTGGATAAGGATGTGGTCCTTTTCGGGGTAAGCAGGGACAGTCTGGCATCCCATGACAATTTTATAGCAAAATTCAATCTGCCTTTTGTGCTGCTTTCCGATCCGGAAACATCGATGCTCAAAGCCTATAACGCCTTTGGTGAAAAGACCTCATACGGCAAAATCACCATGGGAACAATCCGCTCCACCGTGGTTGTAAGTATTGACGGCACGATCATCAAGCACTGGCCCACTGTGAAAAAGGCCGAAACCCATCCACAGGACGTTTGGGATTATCTGTCCGCCCTGTGATCTTTGAGGGGTTGAATCGGCCGGATCATTCGCCAAAAGGCCACCACCATCTTTTTTGAGTTTTTGTTTTCTCTTTGCCTTGCTCCTGTTCTCTCTCCTCATGGCGTTGTCGTTCCTGATAACCGGGAGCATCCGAATCTTCTGCTTTCTTCTGCTTAGCCTTGGTTTTGGGCAGAGGATTTTCTTGCTCATCAAATTTGATCTGTTCCCTGTCCCGATCCCGGTCTCTGTCCAGATCGCGTTCCATGATTTCGTCACGATTATAAACGTGTTCGCGGGATTGTTCGCGAACTGTCGAACTGCTGCCGGACCCGCCAGAACCGGAACCGCCTCCCTGGGCATAGGCGTTATGCACAAACAGGGTCAAAAATACAGCTGTAGTAATCACAATTATTTTTTTCATTTATATCTCCTTTTTTGTTTTGAAAATTATTTTTGCCTGTGAAAAGATGAGATATCTCAGAGTTGTTCATTCTATTTTTATTCTCATACTGTGTTTATCCGGCAACACTTTGGCAATGCGGTAAATTGTCGCAGCACATTTATTCTCATTTTTTTTCTCATAAAAACTAGTCCCTTGACTTGAGTCAAAGACCGAGCCCCATTGATCTGCTACCTTCACGGTCAAAGTCATCAACAAACCTTCGGGTTTTAACTTTAATCAAAGGAGAATCTTTATGTTTTGTAATCAATGCGAACAAACAGGAAAAGACGGTGCTTGTGTAAAGGTCGGCGTCTGCGGCAAACAGCCGGATGTCGCATCCTTGCAGGATCTGCTCATCCACGCCGTGCAGGGGCTCTCTCTCTACACTGTCGCGGCAAGGGAAAATGGCATAGTTGACCAGGAGATTAATCGATTCGTCAATCAGGCGGTATTTTCTACCTTGACCAATGTGGATTTTGATCCGGATCGTTTTGTCCAGCTGATCAAACAGGCAGTCAAGTATCGGGAACAGGTAAGAGCCAAGGTGCTTGCAGCGGGCGGTTCAGAAATTAAAGATGCCGCAGCAACCTTTTCACCATCGGCAAAGAAGGCAGATCTGGTTAATCAGGGTGAGGCGTTGAACCTTATCCCTGATGCGGATGAAAATGAGGATATCCGATCCCTTAAGCAGATCCTGCTTTACGGCCTGAAGGGTGTTGCCGCCTATGCGGACCATGCGTCTATCCTCGGTCAGGAAGATGATGCAGTGTACAAGTTTGTCCAGGAAGGACTCACCGCCTTGTTACGGAAAGATCTGGGGCTTAATGACTGGGTTGGCCTGGTGCTCAAATGCGGTGAAGTGAATCTGTGGGCCATGGAACTCCTTGATGCCGCCAATACCGGCACTTACGGTCATCCGGTTCCGACAACTGTTCCTTTAGGCGCTAAAAAAGGAAAAGCGATCCTGGTATCAGGCCATGATCTGAAGGATATTGAAGAGATCCTCAAGCAGTCTGAGGGCAAGGGCATCAATGTTTATACCCACGGTGAAATGTTGCCCACCCACGGCTATCCGGGATTGAAGAAATACAGCCATTTTTACGGTCATTACGGCACTGCCTGGCAGAATCAGGGCAAGGAATTTGCCGAGTTTCCGGGTGCAATACTGATGACCACCAACTGTATCCAGAAACCCAAGGATTCTTATAAAAACGATATATTCACCACCGGACTTGTGGGCTGGCCCGGAGTTACCCATGTAAAAGATCAGAATTTCGCACCGGTAATTGAAAAGGCTCTTGCCATGAAAGGTTTTGCTGCAGATACGGACAAGGGTTCGGTGATGGTTGGTTTTGCCCGAAATGCCGTGCTCGGTGTTGCCGACAAGGTGATCGATGCGGTGAAGAGTAAGGCTATCCGCCATTTCTTTCTGGTTGCCGGTTGCGACGGCGCAAAACCCGGACGTAATTATTACACCGAGTTTGTTGAGAAAGTGCCCAAAGATTGCATGGTGCTCACCCTGGCCTGCGGCAAATTCCGCTTCTTTGATATGCAGCTTGGCGATATCGGCGGCATCCCGCGTCTCCTTGATGTGGGGCAATGCAATGACGCCTATTCGGCAATCCAGATTGCTGTGGCTCTTTCCCAGGCCTTTGAGTGCGGCGTAAACGATCTGCCGCTTTCCATGGTTCTTTCCTGGTATGAGCAGAAGGCTGTGGCCATCCTCCTGACCCTGCTGCATCTGGGGATCAAGGATATCCGCCTGGGGCCGAGCTTGCCCGCCTTCATAACCCCCAATGTCCTGAATGTATTGGTTGAGAATTTTGACATCAAGCCGATTACCACACCGGACGCGGATTTAAAGACGATCCTAGGAGAGGGATATGATAATAAGGCCGCATAACAGGGATTTTTCAAACTAATAACGATTGAAATTCAAAAAGCTCCCGGTCTTTTCAAGGCTGGGAGCTTTTTTCGTGTAAAAGGGGAATAAAGATTCTGCCTTATTTATCCTCGATTGTGATGCCGTAATTGTTGTCGGCAGGGGCTTTGCCTCGTAGTTCGGAAGAAATCTGGCAATCTTCAAAGTATGGCTTATTGGATCGGTTCAGTGAAACAAGGGCTTTTGCAACTTCCCAGCCAATTTTTCCCTGGGTTGCAAGCTCGGTAATTATTTCAAGAGCGGAGCGGTTGTCATAAGCTGATCTTCTGTAAGGGCGTGGTGAGATCAGGGCATCATAGATATCGCAGACCAGAACGATTTCAATGAGTCGATTCTGCAGGCGAAGCCCATAGGGATACCCGGAACCGTCCAGCCGCTCATGATGATGCTTGGCAATGATCGCCGGAAAATGATTTTTTTGGCGATAATAATACGCAAGAAGGTAATATCCGGCCAAGGTGTGCTGTTCGAGGATTTTCCGTTCCTGCCGGGTAAGCGGTTCCTGTTTTAACAATATGTCCAGTGGTACACTGATTTTACCGAAATCATGGGTGAGATCAAAAAGATTCGCCATGGGTGCGGTTTCGTTCTCTTCAAGGGAGAACTTGCTCATCATAATAGAAAGGATGAAAACCATGAGAACATGGCGGTAGGTGTAAGAGTCATTTGTTTTAAAATAATCAAGACAATCAAGTATCGGGGTAATAACCTGCACCTTGCTTACCAGATTAAAAATCTGTTCCATTTGGCTTGGGTCGGCAAAAATCACCTCATAAGGCGGACTGCTGATGTGGTGAAGAATGTCTTGATGAATGGTGCCGTGCTGTAAAAGGCTTTGAGTGGGAAAGGTGTACGTGTTTGTGGCAATGAGCTCGTCAATGATTTGATCATTAAGTTCCGCCCCCACCGGCAGCAGCAACTTATTGTCAAGGGTGTATATGGGAAGGAGAAGTTTCACATTTTTAATTATAGAAAATTTAAAGGAAAATTACAAAATTATAATATATTCTTTTGTAAGGATTTTACTTGTGGCCCTTTCGATGGTGCAAAAGGAAAGGCGGGTGATTTTGAAACGGATGATTAGGGATGCCGACCGGCTCCTAGGAGTAGAAGTGTTCAAAGCTTGTACATCTGGCGCAGAAATGCTTGGCGTGCATGAATACCTCGTAGTTGCCGTTTGATTTTCCGGGTCTTTCAAGGGAGGCGATAAAATCCCGTAACTCCTGGATGGGACCGGAGTCATTGTGGGGGCAGGGCGCGGATGCTGACTCAAAGCGCCTGCATAATAGGGGCCTTCTGCGTTGATTCATGAAGTTCATCTCAAGGAGGTTGTATAACGAATCCTTGCATCAATGTTAGGTCAATTTAAAAAACTTGTCAAATAGTTAGGATTATTTTTATTGTATTATCGATTCCAGGCAGGATTATTTACATATTGTATAAGGGCTTTTTCATTAATCGAGGGTAAAGAAAATGAAGAGTTGTTTTTCATGTGGCCGCGAAACAGACATTGACGGAAAACCGGCAAGAGGTGATGCGTGCCACCATTGCGGTGCTGACCTTAAAGTCTGCAGGAATTGCAGGTTTTATGATGAAGCGGCATATAACGAATGCCGTGAACCCCAGGCCGAAAGGATTGTTGACAAGGATCGGGCTAATTTCTGTGAATACTTTGCATTCAAGGAAAGTGGCAATGATCCGGTCACTGAAAAGGATGATCCGATGAGCAGGCTCAATGCGCTTTTCGGCAGGTCGTGATCATGGCCCTTGATTTTGAGAAAATGCAGGAAAACCTTCAGGGGATTTATCAGCGATATGAATTTGAGACCGGTCAATTTAAAGAACAGGCGGTGTGCGGCATCGGATGTTCCTTTTGTTGTTCGTTCATGGGAAACATCGATATCGTAACCCTTGAAGGGATTTTTTTGCTCGGCAGGCTGGAGACAAAGCCGGATACCGAACTCAATGCAATAAGCCAGGGGCTTGAGCGAGACAGGGCGCTCCGGGCGGAGGGCAAAAAATCGGCGTGCCCTTTTCTTGATGAGCAGGGATGCTGTCGGGTTTATGAGGCAAGGCCTTTCAGCTGCCGGCAGCTCTACTCTCTCAGGAAATGTGATCAAGGCGGGCCAATGATTCATAAACAGGCGGTTGCTCTTGCCCGGCAGATTGTGAGAGAAATCCAGGAATTGGATAACACCGGTTATTCCGGCCATCACAGCTATATCCTGAAACTTCTTCAAAACAGGAAATTCAGAAATATATACGGTGCAGGAGGTTTTGATCCCGGCAGCGTAAAAAAATTCGGCAAGAAACATGGAATTATTATTAATCGTTTTGCAAAGTAGTTTTGCCGATATGGTCATAAAGAGGGGATGTTGCTGGTGCAGGAAATAAAGATAAAAATATCCGGAGAAGATCTAACCCAGGAAGAAGCGACCGCAAAAGCCCGGCAGATTGCCGCGGAGGAGAATCCGGAAACGGATCTAATATCCTGGTTTAACCGCAGAACCAACAAACATTCGCCCAGTTGCGTCCATTGTGAGATAGGCTGCCGGCCCGGCTGGGAGGTTTATGGCGAAAACCATGGTGGCAGGCTGCGGATTGAGGTCAATGATGGGGAGTATGTTTTTATATTCAGTTAAATTAAGGAAGAGGGAAAATGAATCCTGCTTTTTTTAAAATACTTGGTGGTGGTCTTTGCTTTTTCGGAGCATTGGTTTCTATTGTTTTCTGGATTCCGGGGATTGTCAACCGGCGAAAACTTAAAGAAATTTTAGGGCCGAAATATCCGATGATTTTCTTTATCTATGGAGCTAACGGCCCATTTCTGCTGCTTCTGGGGCTTCTGTTGGTTTATTTGGCATGGACCATGAACTAGAATTATTGTTTGTTTCGGTCGAGCGGTAGATTTTTCATTGGATCTGTGGAATGGTTTGAGCAGCGCTTTCATTTACTGTTGCAGGAGAAAATTCAAGGAGGTTGATGCTCTGATTATGGAATAATCATGAAATAACTGCAGCCCTTGAAGTTGTAAGCAATGGTGCGCCCCTGGCAGGATGGTCGGATAACAAAAGGAGCCGACGATATTATAATTTAGGCTTCGTAAAAGGGGAGCAGGAAAGATTAGTTTAGAAAGTACTTGGTGCGCCTGGCAGGATTCGAACCTGCTACCTACGGATTCGTAGTCCGGCACTCTATCCAGATGAGCTACAGGCGCGTAGAGAAGAAGCTTTTATACATCAATTCGAAAAATTCAGCAACCCCAAAGGATTAAATATTCAGGTCTCTGGTCTGCCTGGGAAAAATCGCAAAAATCCAAAGACCCGGCGGATATCGTATCCCTTCCTGGGATTTATGAGGTTGTCGAGGCCTTCAGGTTCATCGAGCGCAGATCAAAGCCCGAAGGATATTGAAAGACCCGCAGGTCGAATGCACCGATCGCTGCCAGAACATGATCAAAGATGTCCGCCTGAATGGCCTCATAGTTTGCCCAGACCTGGTCATTGCTGAATACATATATTTCCATGGGCAGGCCCTCAGGGGTGGGTTGCAGGTGTCGGACCAGGAAGGTCATGTTCTTGTGAATCTTGGCGTTGGCCTTGAGGTAGGCAATCACATAGGCTCGGAACACACCGATATTGGTCTGTCTCCTGCCGTTGATCAGCAAGCTTGGGTCAATTCCTTGTCCCTGATTATGGGCAGTTATCTCGTCCTGTTTTGTTTTGATGTAATCCTGGATCAAGCCGTATTTTGAGAAACGCTCAAGCATTTCATCGGTGCAGAAGGTGATGGATTGCATGTCGATGATTATCGAACGCTTGATCCGTCTGCCCCCCGACTCACTCATGCCGCGCCAGTTTTTAAAGGAATTGGTGACCAGCGCATAAGTAGGGATGGTGGAGATCGTCTTGTCCCAGTTTCTGACCTTTACCGTATGAATAGAGACATCGATGACATCGCCGTCGGCATTGAACTGCGGCATTTCGATCCAGTCACCGACCCGCACCATGTCATGGGCAGAGAGCTGGATGCCGGCAATAAACCCGAGAATCGTATCCTTGAAGATTAAAAGCACGATTGCGGTGAGCCCGCCGATGACGCTTAAGATTCCCCAGGGAGATTTTTCCGTGAGGATCGAGACAATGAAGATCGCAGAGAGGAGATAGGCGATAATATTGATGGCGTCGAGATAACCGCTGATCGATTTTTTGCTGGATAATTCATGTTTGCTATAAATTTCGCGGGTGCTGCGCAGCAGGGCATCAAGAATTCTGATGGTTAAAATAACAAAAAGCACCATGCAGAATTTTCGGACAAGATCGGTGGTGTTGGTCTGGTCGGGAAACATCGGGGCCACGGAGAGGTAGGCCACCACCACTGGGATGAAATGCGACAGGCGGGTAAAGAATTTATTGTCGATCAACACATCATCCCAGGTATTAGAACTGCGCCGAACGATTTTTTCAATGATGGGAATGATAAATATTCTTGCGAACCATAAAGACACCAGGAGAAACACGATAAAGGTGAGGCAGGAGGCGAGAATACCTGAGAGATGGGAGATAGTTTCAGAAAAACCTTGATTGGCAAGCCATGCTTCCAAAGCCTTAAACATGTGATTTCCTCATTGTATGGATAACCTTAAAAGGATGATAGTGTTTTTTCTCGGGCCTGTAGAGTCAAGCTTCAGAAAAAAGGGGTTACATGAAAAAACTCGTTATCCTGCTCAGTTGGTAAACAATAGTTGCGAACAGAAAGGCAAAGGTCGTGTTAAAGACCATGGAGAATACCCCCCATTTCCAGGAGGATTCCCGGACTATACATATCACCGTTGCAAAACAGGGAGAGTAAAACATGATGAAAACGATCAATGCCAGGGCAACGGCCTTGTTCCACGAAGGGCTGACGGCCAGGGTCTTTGAAAGGGGTTCGGCGGCATCCGGGTCAACTTCTCCTAATGAATAGGCGGTTCCCAGGGTAGAGATAATCACTTCTTTTGCTGCAAAGCCGCCGAGCAGGGCAATGTTGGTGCGCCAATCAAAACCAGCAAACTGCGAGACTTTTTCCAGTGATGTGCCGATTCGTCCGGCAATGGAATGTCTTAACGTCTGTTCATTAATCACCCGGTCAAGGGTATTGAGCTTTTGCTTTAATTCCTTTGCCGGATCTGAGAGCGACGTTTTTGAGGTTTCAGTGAGTTCCCTGGATGTCGCTTCGGAATATCCTGCAATAATTGTAGTGCGCTGTGCTTCAAACCCGATATTTTTGGATTCAGGGAGTCCGGGATAGGTCATCATCGCCCACAGGAGAATTGAAAATCCAAGGATTACGGTGCCGGCTTTACGGATATATTGCCAGGTTCTTTCCCAGGTGTGAATCATCAGCCCATTAAAGGTAGGGAAGCGGTAGGGCGGAAGTTCCATGACAAAAGGTGTAGCTTCCCCCCTGAGCACTGTCATGCGCAGGAATTTTGCAACCAGCAGAGAGACGCACCATGCCAGCAGCGTGAACATGAACATATATCGCGTCTGGTTTTTGGAAAAAAAGGTGCCGGTGAGCAGGACCAGCACCGGAAGTTTTGCGCCGCAATTCATAAACGGCACGGTAAGCAGAGTCGCCATTCGTTCTCGTGGAGAGCGGAGCGTCCGGGTGGCCATTACCCCGGGAACCGCGCAGCCTCCCGCAATGCCGCCGGAAACAATATATGCCATGACAGAACTGCCGTGCAGCCCGAAAATCCGGAAGATGCGGTCCATCATAAAGGCGACTCGTGCGAGGTAACCCGAGTCTTCAAGGATGGCGATACCGAAAAACATGAACATTATGAGCGGCACAAAGCCCAGCACTCCGCCAACCCCGTCAATAATTCCGGAGGTTATCAAAGATTTCAGCTGACCGTCGGCAAGGGTTGTATCCACTGCATTACTCAGCCAGTTAAAAAAAGATTCCAGCCAGCCAACGGGTATTTGACTATAGGTGAAGGTGAATTTGTAAAGGCCAAGAAGGACGGCAAGCATGATTAAAGGACCTAAAAAACGGTTGGTGACCACCATGTCGATGCGGTCCGAGGCGTAGAGCCTTTCAATATTATATTTTTTGGTGAGGACCCCCTGCTTGAGGATTGAATTGATAAATCCGTAGCGGTGATCGGCGATCATCGCCTCGGGGTAGGTTTCTATTGTTTTGAAAATGTGATCGGCAACGATTTTTACTTTTGTCTGGATCAGTTCTGAGACTTCGGCATCGGCCTTTCTGCCTTTGGTAAGGACCTCCCGGTCATCCTCAAGATATTTAATCGCTGTCCATCTTGGAATGTAGGTGTCGGTAAGGAAGTTTCTGGAGGCAATCAACGCTTCAAGTTCAATGAGCACTTCGTCAAGGTCGTCGCCATAGGAGATAGTAACCGGATGCCAATCCATATCCGCGTGGGTCTCGGCAATTCTGGCGGCTTCCTCCATGAGTTCTTTCGTGCCCTGGCCGGTTCGGGCAATTATCGGCACCACCGGAACCCCCAGAAGTTCTGAAAGTTTCTGCGAATTTATTGAGATGCCGCGATCTTTAGCCACATCAATCATGTTGAGTGCAATGATTATCGGCACGCCCATTTCAAGAAACTGGGTAGTCAGATAGAGGTTTCTTTCGAGATTTGACGCGTCGGTTGTATTAATCACCGCATGGGGTTTTTCGTTGACCAGGAAATCGCGCGCCACAACCTCTTCAACAGAGTAGGCGGTCAAGGAATAGGTGCCCGGAAGATCAATAACCCGGATTCTGGCATTTTCTGTCTGGTAAATGCCTTCTTTTTTTTCAACAGTCACTCCGGGGTAATTGCCCACATGTTGTCTGGCGCCGGTCAACGTATTGAACAGTGTGGTCTTGCCGGAATTCGGGTTTCCTGCAAGGGCGATTCTGAGTTCTTTATTCATATGGAATGATTTGCTGAAATCGAAAAAAGACTGATTTCATCGAGTTTTTGTATTGTAAACTGTAAATTTTGTGTGGTGGGCCTTTTGCTCTAGCGACTTTTCAAAGTCTCGTTACTCTCGCTTATCTAGGAATCCATTATTTTTTTGATAACTGGCGATTATGACGGGACTTCAACTTCAATGAAATCGGCTTCGTTATTGCGGAGTGTGAGGGTGCCGCCCATGACTCTCAATGCA
>JAHJJF010000095.1 GCA_018823135.1 Pseudomonadota bacterium | reverse complement strand
TGGTTGGCATCAAATATAAAAACCTTGTTTGAGCCGGCATCCGCTACATAGATAAATCCATCTGAGGTTACCGCCACATCATCAGGAAAACTTAATCCAGAATGCAGTGAATTCAGGGACTGAAAGGAAACCTCAGCAAAAGCAGATGATATTGGGAAAAAGATAAAAAAGAAAAGGACGGTAACTTGAACATGCGCAACAAAATATTTTAGCTGCCGCTTGACAATGGATGTATCAAAAAAACTTGTAATTATATTAAAACAATTTCCAAGATGATGTGGCAAATTGTACTTCATAAAAAAAACCACCAAGAGTCTCAAATTAAATGGACGTTAAAATATGGATGCAACTTCCCTATCCTTTCATTATAGTAAAAATGTAATTAAATGCCAAGAATTTACACAACTGACATGAGAAAAATTTATTCGACTTGAAGAAATTTTTAACGCTGGAAATAAAATCTTCTGCTTTAATGGAGGGATATAAGATTTATTATCATAAGTCATCTGTGAATAGATGAATTTGCAGGCTATCCGGTCATATCATCCAATTATAATCGATAAGAAATATCCCTCTGAACTGTTACCCCACGGGCAAGACGACACAACCGGATAGCCTGCAAACAATATTCATCCGTTACAATCTTTCTCATTTAAAACTGATTTGTGACACAAAAAGATCAAACATCCGCTGAGAGTAATCGACAGCCTTCATTGTTCTTTTTGACGGGAAATCATTGGAAGCGGTGCTTCCAACTACAAGTACATCTTTATTGATCAAAGCCAGTTGAGGCATAAGATCCTCCTGCTTACCGCCCAAGATTGATCCTCCAAGATAGTTCAAGGAGATATCAAAAAGAACGAGAAACATATCGGTTTGGCCACCGGAATACTTATTCGTCCGGCTGTCTCCAATAACAGGAAAATTACTGGAACTGGTTTCGCCGGCAACAACGATATGATTGTCCTGAGTTATAACCAAGTCAATGCCACGGTCTCTGGCTGATCCCCCGACAAAAGTAGAAGCGATGATTTTGTCCAAATCACCACTCAGGACAGTGAGAAACATATCATTTTCGCCGCCATTGAAGGAATTATCAAAAGAGACTTCGGAGCAAGGAAAATCAGCTGATTCCGTTGCACCGGTCACAACTATTTGATCATGGTCATCAATACCAAGACTATGGCCTCTATCAATGTTCTGCCCGCCGAGAAATGTTGAGGCGACAAGTGTTGATAGTTCTCCATCCAGCTTGACGACAAAGGCATCCGTAAAGCCACCATTATAGGTATTGTCAAAAGCATCTGAAGTAGTGGGGAAATCACTGGCGCCGGCATATCCGACAAGATAAACAAAATTTTGATCATTTACTTTAATATCAATTATCTCATCAACCCCGGAACTGCCGATCAGAGTAAAATTCATCAATTGATCAAGGCCTGTCACCCCATATCGTGCGACAAAGCCATCACTCATGCCGCCGTGATATTTTCGATCAAAACCCGCAGTCAATGCGCGAACCTCCGCCTGAGGGTCGCTGGTTATGCCTCCGGCAACATACAGTGTGCCGTCATGTCCAGGGGCAATAGCAAAAATGTCGGCATTATCGATATAGGCAATACTTTTAATCATTGATAAGGATGAATCCAGTTGAACGATAAAACCAATATCCTGTACCAATTCATTCACAAAAGCCTTGTCAATTCCTCCGGCAAAATCACGAGACCATGATTTCCCGGTAATATAGATATTATCCTGACCATCAATGTAGATCGCGCGGCTCCAATCATTGGATTTACCTCCGATAAATGTCGCTGCGAGCAGATGTTTCAGCTCACTATCATATTTGACGACAAAGACATCATCTCCTCCGTTGTACGTTGTGTCATATCCGGCTGTAACAACTGGAAATTCCCCAGAAGTGGTGACTCCGGCAACGAAGATATTTCCTTTGCTGTCAATTGCTATATCAATAAAGGGAAAAATCGGATCAGGCACTTTCTGTTGGCCAACCACTACTGAAGTTGTTTGAGAAAATTTTATTAGAGAATTTGATTCAGGGGCTGCGGCAGTTTTGGACGTAAGCTGACTTGTGAATGAAATAATGACAAAGAATAAGAACACCCTACTCAAAAATCTATACATTCGATATCACCTCAATTATTTGATTATAATTTTCTTTGTACCATAAATTTCGCACAAAAAAAAGAAGGCCGACCATGTGAGATTCACGGCCCGCCTTCTTTTATCAATATGTAATTAACAGCTCTGTTAAGATTTCATAATCCTCATGGCTGGTTATTCAATGGGCAGACAGGTTGTATCATCAACCCATTGACCACCGTAAATATTCGTGGTGGTTGTAGCTTCATCACTGTACGGTGAATAGCTGTTGTCTCCGGAACGGTATGCTCTGATCCTGTATGTATAGCTCGAGTCAGGATTAAGCCCGAGCGTGTCTCTATACAATTCGCTATTTTGTGCGATAGAATCAATCTCAACCCAAACGTTATTCCACATCTTCTTCTCGATCTTATAGCTTGTTTCATCAACAGCGTTATCGGTCCATGTCAGTTTGATTTTCATTGACCCCTCAGGTGACGCAAGGAAAGCCGTGGGTTTAGCTGGATTGGTGGCCTCATTAGTTATATTGGTGTAAAGACCATCCCAGTCACCGCATGTGGCGGAATGCCCCTTATATGCTCGCACCCGGTAGTAATAATCGACTGATGGATCAAGGGAATCAAGATCGGAGTGCCGCAACGTA
>JAHJJF010000094.1 GCA_018823135.1 Pseudomonadota bacterium | reverse complement strand
CAACCGGTATTGATATGGTAAAAACAGTTCCCTTGCCAAGCTCACTCTGGACGATAATCTCGCCGTTATGATTCTTTTTGACGATATCGTAAACAATGCTCAAACCCAGGCCGGTGCCCTTGCCCGCTTCCTTTGTGGCTCTCTCAACGTGCTTGAAAATCCGGGTCAACTCCTCATGCTTGCCGGCAAGTTCCTTCCGGGCCGCGACTAGTTGTTCTCGCTCTTCCCGAAGTTTTTTCACATTGATGGTCGCGGTCACATCATTCATATAAGAAATAGAAAGATCAGGCCTGATGACAATCACCGGATCCTGGATGCTGTTTACAATTGTTTCAAGATTCGCTTGAGGGGTCTTCTTCATTTTATTTCAGTGAAACCGCTTCTTTCCCTATGAGATTACGCACCTTGTCAAGATTTTTAATAAAGATATCAACAAGTTCTGCATCAAACTGCGTGCCCTTTTCAGCCAGCAGAATGTCCACGGCTTTCTCCACCGGTCGCTGATTCCGGTAAGACCTGTTGGTGGTTATCGCGTCAAACACATCCGCCACCGCAACAATCCTTGCCTCCAGAGGAATATCTTTGCCCTTGAGTCCGGCCGGGTACCCTTTGCCGTCATACCGCTCATGATGATAATGAACAATATTGACAATCACCGGATTAAGCTCGGCAAGAGTTACAACGTCGGCGCCCCAGATGGGATGCTTGCGGACCACCTCCCATTCGCGGTCTTCCAGCTTGGAATTGCTGTTCAGTATCGCCTCCTGGACCCCGATTTTACCACAATCATGCAACCAGGCGCCATGTTTGATATATTCCTGAAGCTCCTCGGATAAACCCAAGGCCTCGGAGATGAGCTGCGCAAAGGCTGCCACCCGGTCGCAATGACCGCTGGTATAATTGTCTTTGAGCTCGATAGTCTGGGCAAGGGAGCGAAGCGCCGGGACATCGGCGCGTTTCAAGGATTGGGTAAGCTTATACCGTTCAAGAGCTTCTACCGCGGTCTGGACAAAGGAATCGTTATTCCACGGCTTGACAATGAACTTGAAAATCTCTCCGTCATTAACCGCTGATATGGCGGTCTGCAGATCCACATAACCGGTCATCAGTATCCGCACCGTATCAGGCGAAATATCTCTGACCATGGATAAAAGATGAATACCATGCATGCCCGGCATGATATTGTCTGAAAAGATTACTGCGACAATTTGATCCTGAATAATCTTCAGAGCTTTTTTGGCGTCTTCCGCCTTGAGGATTTCAATATCTGCATCAAGGAACAGGCGATCGATTGCTTTTAGAATCGAGGGATCATCATCGACGAACAGAACTTTTTTATTCATAAAGCCCCTTCAAACCTGATCCTGTTGAATACATCAACCTTTCATGGAATGAAAAATTCATCGGTAGCAACATTGCAGCCGGTCTGTAAACGCTGATTAAACGGCAGATTCTTCACCCTTTCAGAAAAACTTCACACCACACAAATCATACTACAGGAACGAGAAATTATTCAGTAATTTTTTTTGTGGAGTAGGCATCCATTCCCTTGCCGGGCTTGAATCAAAAAGGTATACTCTTAAAAATTCTCACCAATTGTCAGATTTCTTTATGGAAATACAACCCGAAAACGCCATCAACAACGACTCCTCCCATAGTAGATCGTAGAACTGCAAACCCTCTCGCTGATTATTTTTCTGGATACGATGGATTTCATTACCGCTCAACAAAACCGGCTGGCGCTCATGCAGAAACAAAACATTCCGGCAACGCTCGCCCCCAGGCTGCTGTGCAGGGATATTGCCGATACATTTATCGCGGATATTTCTTCAGCAGAAAAATTCGATCTGCGTTTTATCGACCTTCTCTGTGAAATGGCAACTGCAGAAAACCAGGATGTTGCCGAAGCCGCCAACACCGCCATCTACGGCAGGATTATCGAAGGCCTTTGCGATGACTTCAGTGATCGGGGAATCAAGATCTGCAATGAAGTCCTGGCAAGAATACTTTTCTTTGTCGCCTCGTTAAAAGCGTATTCCCAGCTCAATGCCCTTCTTGAAAAACTTGACCTGAACTCCAGAGAAAAAATAATTGCCCGGTACAATCGAATCCGTCGTAACGAGTCCATCCTTGGTGCCTCGGCAAAATCACCCAAAAGAATATTCATCCTTTCCAGAGTCACCATCGGCGCCGATATTGCCATAACCAGCATTATTCTCAAAAGACTTATCCAGACTTTTCCGCAGGCGGAAAAAATTTTAGTCGGGCCGGATCATCTCAGAGAAATTTTTTCAGGATTTCCCAACGTAAGCTTTGCCGAGCCTGAATATAAACGCTACGGCTCTCTTGCGGAAAGAACCTTTGCCTGGTTTGAGGTATACAAGAAAATCAATGACCTGCATCCTCTTGCCGACACCGGAGACACGTTGCTTTTCGACCCGGATTCCCGCTTATCACAATTAGGTCTGCTGCCGCTGGTCAAAGAGGAAAATACCTTCCTTTTCCCTTCACGGGCCACCCCCCGTGAGGGTGAAAATCCTTCACTGGCAGCCTTGACCAACCTATGGCTGGACAAGGTGATCGGCGACCAAGCGCATTGCTTTCCCAGTGTCTCTTTTCAGGAAAAGCATATCACCCACACCACCACTTTTTTCAAGCAATTCTCTCCGGAACTTCTTAAAATTACAATCAATTTCGGAGTAGGCCGGAATGAAGGAAAAAGAATATCGGACAGCTTTGAAGAACAACTGATCTTCTCCCTTCTGCAAAGAAATAACACGATCATAATACTTGATTCCGGCAGCAGTCCTCTGAGCAAGGAACGGGTCTCGAACTTTCTCGCCAGGGCGGCGAAACAATCAATCCCACAGATTTTCATGACTGAATCGGAACTTGCAGAAAAAATTATCCCTTTCACCCACGGAATAATCGGCTTTCGCGGCTCAGTCGGCGCAATCGGCGCCCTGATCAGCGGCTCCGACGGTTTTTTCGGATATGATTCCTGCTGCCAGCACCTTGCAGCAGCACTCGGCATTCCGGCGGTTACCACTTTTGCGGGCATACCCAATGAACGTTTCATGGCCCGCTGGCATCCTGAGGGCGAGCATGCCGCAACCACCGTCATCCCGGTGTTAAAGCCTGAAACCCTGACACCGGAACAAATCTCTGCTCTGGCAGTAAAAACAGCAATAACTTTTCATGAAACGATTAACAAATACCGGCTCGAAGCAAAGGGTTAAAAAAAAATTCATTCCATTGCATGATTTCTGTAAAACGGTCATAAAGAGTCGACTCATCCCCATACCCTGAAGACAGTTCGAACAATGGAGACTTTTCATATAAAAATCACAGGAGCATGTCGTTGACTTCAAAAACACGAACAAAACTTCTTGAGGGGATTTCTTCCTTCAAGAATCAGCGGATACTTGTCATAGGTGACATTATCATTGATCATTTCATCTGGGGATCGGTTTCGAGAATATCTCCCGAGGCGCCGGTGCCGGTTGTCAATGTGACCCGCGAAAATCTTCTGCTGGGCGGCTCGGCCAATGTTCTAAATAATCTCTATGCACTTGGCGGCAGAGGCAGCCTTTGCGGGATTATCGGCACCGATATAATGGGCGATAACCTATTAGGCCTTCTTGATGATCTTTCTTCGCCGATAAACGGCATCATCAGAACCGATGATCGCCCCACGACAAAGAAAACGCGGATCATCGCCCAGAGCCAGCAGGTGGTCCGCTTCGACCGTGAAAAGACCGGCAAGCCCAATGCCGCTGACACGCAGAAATTATGCGCATTCATTGAAGACCATCTTGAGGAATTTGATGCGGTAATTATCTCCGATTACAACAAGGGGATGATCAACGACGAAATCATGACTCAACTCCAGGCCCGGTTAAAAAAATGCCGAAAGCCCATTCCGCTGATTGTCGATCCAAAACCCGGAAGGCCCGAGCTTTTCAAGGATGTAACAATTATCACCCCGAACAACCATGAAGCGGAACTCATGTCCGGTGTCGCCATTGAGGACAATGAAAGCCTCATGCGCGCCGCCGATAATCTCCTCAACACCTTTAATTGCCAGGCCGTGCTCATCACCCGCGGTGAAGCGGGAATGGCGCTCATGGAAAAAGGCAAAGAACTGTTTTCAATCCCCACGGTTGCCAAAGAAGTCTATGATGTCACCGGTGCAGGGGATACGGTAATCGCCACCCTGGCGTTGGGCCTGGCGTCCGGCATGACCTGTGCCGATGCTGCAACCCTGGCAAATTATGCCGCGGGAATAGTGGTCGGCAAGGTCGGCACGGCAACCGCAAGCACCGATGAACTCCTGGAGACCATAAAATGACCCAACCCCTCAGCATGACTTCCTTTGGCCGCGGTGAATGCACGGAAAACGACAGAACATGGACGATTGAGATCCGCTCGGTGAATCATCGCTACAGCGATATCATCATAAAAATTGCCCGTAAATATTCAGGCCTTGAAGAGCGTATCAAAAAACTTATTTCGCAATTTTACTCCAGGGGCAGGATCGAGGTATCTGTCAATTTTTCAGGTGTCCAGACCGACACGGTACATCTTGAGCCGAACATTCAGCTGGCCAGAGAATATTACAACTGCCTTAAAACAATCAAGAATGCCCTGAAACTGACGGGAGAACCGGACCTGAACATGCTTTTCGGATACAAGGACATTATCTCCCCAAGGGATGTCGAGGAGAACCTTGACGAGGTCTGGCAAAACATCAGTAAAGCGCTTACCGATGCCTTGAACGAAGGCATGAAAATGCGTCAGGCAGAAGGAAAATCCCTGAAAGCCGAACTTCTCGGCCTGCTTGGGAGCATCTCCGAAACCGTCGAAGAAATCAATCTTTCCGTTCCCGCCCTGATCGAAAAGAAAGGAATATTGTTCAAGGAACGGCTGGATAATTTGCTCAACGGCATCAACATTGATCCGGCGCGACTGGCCCAGGAAATTGCCATTCTCATTGACAAGACCGATGTCACTGAAGAGATAACCCGTCTCCGGAGCCACATTCAACAGTTCACCCTGTTCATGGATCTGGATGAGCCGGTGGGCAGAAGGCTTGATTTTCTGCTGCAGGAATTCCTCCGCGAGGTCAACACCATCGCCTCGAAAATCAGCGATGCCCCAATGGCGCACAAGACGGTTGATCTTAAAAATAATGTTGAAAAATTACGCGAACAGGTCCAGAACATCGAATAACCCTTGCTTTTGGTGCCCGTAATAACAATAATACTGCAATTATTGTTAAGATAATCAGTTCTCATTCAAGGAAAAGATATGAATACCCGACTCATCAACATTGGCTTTGGAAACGCGGTGGTAGCAAGCAGAGTTCTCGCGGTTGTCAACCCGAAATCCTCTCCCATGAAAAAGTTGCGGGACCGCGCAAAGCAGGAAAAAAAACTCATTGATGTTACCGAAGGCAGAAGAACCAGGTCCATTTTGATCATGGACAGCGATCATGTGATTCTTTCCTCTGTACAACCCGAAACCATTACCATGCGGTTCATGCCCTTGCACGACTCAAGCAGCGATGAAAACGCCTAACCAGGGCAACCTGATCATCATAACTGCACCCTCCGGCACCGGCAAGACCACCCTGCTTAAAAAAACCTTTGCCTCTTTGCCGGAAATTGCCTTTTCGGTGTCTCACACAACCAGGCTGGCGCGCAAAGGCGAAAAAAACGGCACAGACTATTTTTTTATTGATCATGAAACCTTTCTGGCCATGCGCGAGCAAAATGAATTTCTCGAATGGGCTGAGGTACATGGCAATTTCTACGGTACCAGCAGACAGAAGGTACATGAGCAACTGGCCCGCGGGATTGATATTGTCCTGGATATTGATGTCCAGGGCGCGAGCCAGATCACCGCTTCTGAAAAAAACACCATTAGCATCTTTATCGTTCCCCCTTCCTGGGAGGAGCTGGAAAAACGGCTGACAAACCGGGCAAGCGATACTCCCGAGACCATTGCGTTGAGGCTTGCCAATGCCCGACGTGAGATCCTCGAACTGGATAAATTCGATCATGTAATCGTTAATGATTCCCTGGACACTGCCGCTGACATGCTCCGTTTTATAATCATTGCCGAACGGAGCAGAGACAGACGATCTGCAGACGGAAAACCCCTTGATCTCATGAAGCTCAAAAATAATGGCTAGACCCAACAACCGACCGGTTCCAGGAAAACACCAATCCAGAAATGCTGCCGGCCCAAAAAAAACCTCTGCCGATGATCCTTTGGTCTGGGGAATCCATCCGGTGATGGAACTCATCAGCCTGAAATCTTCGGCGGTCAAGGAAATAATTCTTAATGCGCCGCCATCTTCGGAAAAAATCCAGCAAATAGTCAGCCTTGCGGGCCAGCAGAAAATTCCTGTTCTCATCAAAGAGCAATCCGAGCTGTTCACCGAAAACAAGCGAATGAACCATCAGGGGGTGATTGCCCGGATCTGGCCCATGGAAACCCTTTCCCTTGATTCGATAATTCACGAAACCACAAAGCCCCATGCGTCAAAAATACTGCTGGCCCTGGATTCCATCCAGGACCCCCATAATCTCGGGGCCATCATCCGCTCGGCCACTGCCGCCGGGGTGGACGGCATCATCATTCCAAAAGACAGGTCCGCACCGCTTTCCGGCGCCACTGTAAAGGTTTCCGCCGGGGCGATAGTTCACTCCAAGATCTGCCAGGTCACCAATCTTCCCAGCACCCTGCAGATTCTCAAAAAACAGGGCTTCTGGATTTTCGGCGCTGACAAGTCCGACCAGCAGTCGATTTATCAGACCGATTTCTCCGGCCCGGTCTGTCTGGTGATGGGCGGCGAGGAGAAAGGCCTCCGGCCGCTGGTCAAAGAGCAGTGTGATTTTCTGATTACAATCCCCATGGCCGGCCCGGTGGAATCATTAAACGCCTCGGTTGCCACCGCAATAATTCTTTTTGAGATCATCCGGCAGAAATCCGCCCATATTGCATAAACTTTGTGTAATCCGGATTCGTTGCATCCCAGGGAAACGAGCCTGTTCTCCTCGCATTTCAAACCTTTCACGAGTCTCCTCAAAAAAATAGCCCTTCCCGCTATAACCTGCTCCGGCTGAAAGCTGATGGTCATCCTTTTTTTTGCAATCTTTCAAACAAAATTCTCCTTACCCTTAATAGATAGCAATAAAACCACATTGATGCCATGCATCGCAGGAAAGCACCGACAAGGGGTATAAACTTCGACTCCTAACCCCTTGAATACACTTACTGATCATCTACACAGCCCGCCCGAAAAAAAACGCTATTTCAATAAGTAACACTTGTCGTTACTATATAAACAGTATTATCAAATTATCCCGACAAACTATCGACTGAAACGGGGCGCATATGAAGCTCGGCACTAAATTTTTCCTCCTCATTGCAACGGTTATCTTTGTTTTCTCCTCCTTTCTCGCCTACCGCACCTGGTTTCTTTCCCATAAATACGTTGAGGATCTGATCAACGAGGAAATCCATCTTGCTTTGACTTTTGATGTGGCCATCCGAGAATATGTTGAAGATATCATCCGACCCAGAATGACAGAACTGCTCGATTCCGAGGATTTTGAACCGGAAACCATGTCAACTTCTTATATCGCCCGTTCGATATTCAATAATGTCCGAAAGGACTTCCCTGAAATCATCCTGAAATTCTCATCCAATAATCCGCGCAACCCCGTTAACATTGCCGGGCCTGAAGAACAGCAGATGATAAATCATTTCAATAAAAATCCTGATTTGAAACATTGGGCCGGCGGAATCACCTTTAACGACCAGAAGTACCTTGCTCATTACATCCCCCGGATAATGGAAGATTCCTGTCTCCAATGCCATGGAGATCCGGCAGACGCCCCGAACTCATTGGTAAAACGTTACGGCCCTGACGCTTCCTTCCATTTGCCGGTGGGGCAGGTCATGGGCCTTGACACCATAGCGCTGCCAACAAGTAAGATCCACAACCGCCTCTGGAAGGACTTGAACATTAATTTCGCTCTCATCAGTGCAGGGATAGCCGGGCTGTTTCTTTCAATTTTCTTTGTTTTCAAATTTCTGGTTACAGGCCGCCTGACAAAAATAATCGGACATATTGACAGAATGGCAAGCCAGGCGGATTATTCCCAGATCATGCCAATTGAAATCCGTGGCAACGATGAAATAACCCAGCTGGCAGGAAGCTTTAATATTCTTTCCGCAACGCTCCGGAATTACTACACTTCCCTTGAAGAAAGATTACAAGATTACGCGGCGTTAAACGAAGAGCTCACCCTTGAAATCGCCGAACGGAAAAAGGCGGAGAATGCCCTGGGCGAGATACGACATAATCTCGAGCTTAGGGTTGAAGAAAGGACGGATGAACTGGTGTTGGCCTCACTGAAACTCGAAAAAGAAATTCTCGAGCGCGAACTTGCGGAAAAAGCCATCCAGACCTCCCATGCAGAACTTGACCAGATATTCAATACCGCGGCCGACGGTATGCGCATCATCAGCAGAGATTTCGAAATGATGCGCTGGAATAACACCTTTCTGACGGTGACCGGCCTTTCGGATGAGGATCTTATCGGAAAAAAATGCCACGAGGTCTTCCCGGGTTCTGCGTGCGGCACGCCGGAATGCCCGGTAACGCGGATTAAAAATGGTGAAAAGTTCATTGAGGCCGAGGTGGTAAAGGAACGTCTTGACGGCAGCACCATCCCCTGCATCATGGTTGCAAAACCGTTCCTTTCTCCTGATGGCGAGTTCATCGGCATAATTGAAAATTTCAAGGATATTACCGAAAGAAAAAAAGCCGATGACGCCCTTAAAGAAAATGAAGAATACCTGCGAGCGATTATGGCTACCATCCAGACCGGTGTTCTGGTGACAGACTCGAATACCGGGGTGATAACCGATGCAAACCCCTGCGCCTCGGAGATGATCGACAACCCTCTGGAAGAACTCATCGGCAGCAGCTTCGACTCTTATCTCGACATAAACAATCCCTTTGACGGCATCGATAAAATCCATCAGACTTCACAGGACGACTGCATGCTGCGGCCCAAAAAAGGCAAGCCGATTCATGTCAGACGCTCCGTCGCGTCCGTCGATATCAAGGGAAACCAATACCTTGTCCAGAGCCTGCTGAACATAACGGATATCAAGCGTCTGCTCAAACAGCAGGAAATCAACATCATCCTTGCCAGAAAAATCCTTGGGCTGGTGAATGGCCTGCCTCCCAGCCTTATTGAAATCAATGATGATCTGGCGCTTTATGTTGAAGCAACATCCGTTTCCTGCAATTCCGAGGGCGGCGATCATTATTTCGTCCGAAACCTGCCGCCGACCACAAATCATCAAGCGGGAAGGACAATGCTGTCGGTCAAAGATCAATCCGGACATGCGGTAAACTGTATTCTGCGAAGCATTATCTCCGATTTGACTCACAATGCTCTCATTCAACAAAACCAGGGACGCCCCCTTGAGGAAATAGTATCCGAGCTGAATGATTCAATCTGCAATTCCAATTGTTTCAACGAAGATGATTTTTTTACGTCCATCACCGGAGAAATCGATCATGAAAAACTCCTGCTGCGCTTTGTTTCCACGGGGCATCCGCCTTTTATCCTGATCCGCCGGAATCAAGTTCTGCTGATTGCCTCCTCCGGCGAATCAGGAACAAACCTGCCGGTGGCAGTGCAAAGCGGTATGTTGTTCACTGCGGGTGAATTGCAGCTTGAGGAAGAAGACAAGCTCATTTTCTATACTGACGGCCTTCTTGACATGCCGTACAGAAAATCTCGTAAAACCTTGAAACCTGCTGATCTTGCACAGATTATCGCGGAAGACCTTTCACCGGATGAACAGCATAGGGTGTCTGATATCATTGATCGAACCCTTACAAAAATCGCCGAGCAAAGCAACGAGGAGCTGATTCCATACAAAAAAAACACTTCGGACGACGATATTACCATCCTTGGACTTGAGGTAGAAAATCAAAAATGCTACAATGTGGCAGTTTGGCGCCCGAAGGACTTATCGGAAATAGATCTACATATCAGTACATTGCTCGATAATATTCGACAAAACCTTAACGAACAGGGATTTGATTCACAGCAACTGGCAAATATCCGCATTTCTTTAACCGAGGCTGTAATGAATGCCTGGAAACACGGCAATAAAAAAAATCCAGACAAGCTCGTTACTGTTCGTTGGAGATTTGCCAACCACTTTGTCATTGAAATTATTGACGAGGGACAAGGTTTTGACCATCATGCCATTCCGGACCCCACATCCTACAAAAATATCACCAGAGAATCAGGACGGGGGGTTTACATGATCCGCAATCACAGCACATTTGCCTGTTGGAAAGATAATGGCAGGCATGTTTTCTTGTCCTTTAAAAAACATGTCTCCCCTGAAGAACGGAAGCAAAGAGAAATTATCAACAAACTCATGAACCTCTGGACATTTTAATAAAAACAGGGGATGGATTACTTAAATAAACAAACAGGGTCTTTTCTATAAAACTGAAGGCAACTTATATACAAAAACGGCGGTAATTGTTTATCGCCTCATAGAAAACAAAAAAGCTTCGGGCGTATTCAACGTATCATGCTCCCCCCGCTTAAAGATCCACAAAAAACCGGAGATATAATTATGGATATAACTGTTAACCAGGAAGGTAAAACAATAACGATTAAAGTAAACGGCGACATTGACGAAAACGGTGCCGAAATGCTCAAAGCGCAATTCGGCAGACTGAATCTGACAACCATCAAGGACGTAATAATCGACTTCAGTAATGTGCATTATATCGGCAGTTCAGGCATCGGCAAACTCCTGCTGTTTTATAAGAACATTGCAGTTAACGGCGGCTCCATCACTATAGTGAATACACAAGATACGGTTTATAGCCTGTTCCAGGAACTGAAATTGAATTCCATTCTGACGATCCAGAGGGTTTGAACTGCCTGAGATTTCAGTATCTGGGCATTTCGTTAAAATACGGGGAAAGACTTTAATTGGTAACATTCTCAGGGGGAAAGTCATGCAACTCTTAAGCAAACTGCATCAGGTTACAATCGGTAAAAAAATTGCCGGCGGCTTTACTGCGGTGCTCGTTCTTCTGGCGCTGATCGGGTTGGTGAGCATTCAAGGTGTTGATTCTCTCATTACTAATGCCCGCAAGGTTATTGACGGCAACCAACTTGATGGCGTTCTGGCCCAGAAAGAGGTCGACCATCTCAATTGGGCAAACAAAGTAAATGCCCTGCTCACCGATGATTCTGTCACCACCCTTGAAGTTGAAGTAGATGATCATAAATGCGGTTTTGGCAAATGGCTTTACGGACAAGGCCGCAAAGATGCAGAAACCCTGGTCCCGTCCCTTGCCGGATCCCTCAAGCAAATAGAAACACCCCATCGCGAACTTCATGAATCTGCAATTGCTGTCGGCGAAAAATTTCGCCAGGTCGACCTTACCCTGGGAGATTTTCTCCGTGAGAAAAAAATTGACCACCTGGAATGGATCAATCGTGTCAAGGATGTTCTCATTGACCAGTCTTCAGACATGCTGGAACTCATGGATAAGCTTTCTGCCGTACAAACTGACCATACCAAGTGCGGATTGGGCAAATGGCTCTATTCCCCCCAGGTGGCCGAACTGAAATCTCACGAACCTGAATTTTCCAATATAATTAGTAAAATCGAAGAGCCACACCAAAAACTCCATGAAAGCGCCGTAGTCATTTCAGATTTCCTCATGATGGACGACCGCAACGGTTCCCAGGAATACTTTGCAAAAAACACCAGAAATTTTGCCGCAAGGGTATTAAGCGTCATCGACCAGACCCTTGACTGGCAGGCGGAACGAGTCAAAGGGATGCAGGAAGCAAATCTCGTTTACTCCACCCGGACCATTCCCGCCCTTGCTGAAATTCAGGGGCAACTCAAGGGTATCCGCGCGGAAGCACGAAGTAAGATCATGACCGATGAGAAACTCTTAAGTTCAGCCAGGAAGACAAAGATCAACATCACCATAATGGGTGGAATTGCCGTAATAGTCGGGGCGTTCCTGTCTTTTATCATCATTCGTGGGATAACCAAGTTGCTCGGGATGATCACCAACGGCCTGGAAGATTGCGCAACCCATGTGGCGCTCGCGGCAAGAGAAATCTCCGTTGCCAGTAACACCCTTTCGGATAAGGCTTCGGAACAGGCAGCTAACATGGAAGAAACATCAACCTCTTTAGAGGAAATGACTTCCATGAGCAAGCAGACTTCCGATCTCACCTTCGGCTCTGAAAAACTCATGAATGAAAACATCGAAAAAACCGCACAATCCCTGCTGGCACTCGTTGAATTAACCAGAACCATGTCACAGATCGAAAAGGACAGCGACCAGATAAAGAAAATTATCCAGACCATCGACGCCATTGCCTTCCAGACAAACCTGCTTGCTCTGAACGCTGCAGTTGAGGCGGCCCGGGCCGGGGAAGCCGGGGCAGGATTTGCCGTGGTTGCCGACGAAGTGAAAAATCTTGCCAAGCGCACCTCAGCTGCGGCAAAAGATACCCAGAACCTCCTGGACGGCACAGTCAGTCGCGTCAAGAAAAGCGCAGAATCCCTCAAGGGCATCAACAGCGATTTCGATGGAATCGTCGAATCGGCAACCCAGATGGGAGAAAAAACCGCAGCCATCACCCAGGCAAGCCTGGAAATTACCAAGGGTATCGAGCAGATTTCAACAGCCGCGGTTGAAACAGACCAGGCAACCCAGATGGTCGCCTCAACCGCCCAGGAATCGGCGGCCACTGCGGCGGAATTAACCGCCCAGACCGAAGACATGAATCTGATGGTTGCTGAGCTTCGCAAAGCCGTTTATGGAAACGCATCGGTGCAACAGGCAACTAAAGACAATAGCGTCATCTGCTGGGAAATGAAAAATTGTCCGGATGACAGAAGAAACAAGTGCCCGGCACATCCCAGTCACGGCGACAGTTGCTGGACGGTTACCGGGACTTTCTGTGGAGGACAAAAACAGGGTTCCTACCGAGAAAAAATGGACAATTGCCGGAAATGCGATGTGTATATCACCGCAACGGACCCCGACAATTATTCATTAAAAACCTATACGCCTCAGGCCAGGCTTCCCAACAAAAAAGCCATGCCTCTGGCAGAAAGCGACGATATATTCGAAGATTTTTGATTAAGCCCGCATTTCTCACGAACATTTCAGCATTACAATGTTTCACCTGGAAAAACGGCTGAAATGTTCGCCTATGGCAAGCTATACTGGCGCTTTATTTATTGCTGTCGAGCTTGGCCTTCAACAGGTCCCCGAGGGTTCCCATTGATTTGGGAGGTTCTGTGGTGGACTGCTTAATATAGTTACCGTATTCCTTCTCTGCTTTTTTCTCGTCAGTTTCTTCCCGGGCCACACCTTCAAGCGCCAGGGAAATTCTTCTGTTTTCAAGGTCAATACTTTCGACGCGGACATCGATCACCTGCCCGGTTTCAAGCACTTCACGGGGATGATTGATTTTTCTGCCGCCACCGAGCTTTGAAATATGCACCAGCCCGTCAACCCCTGGCTCCAAGGTCACGAAGGCACCGAAATTTGTGAGCCGTGCAACAGTACCGGCATGGGTTGTCCCTTCAGGATATTTCCCTGAGGCCGCATCAAAGGGGTCCGGCAAGGATTCCTTAAGGCTGAACGAAAACTTGTCGTTTTCCCAGTCCAGATTCATCACCGTGACCTTTACCTCCTGGCCCGCATGCACCGCGCCATGAATATCCTCAACCCTGCCCCAGCCGATTTCCGATACCGGAATAAGCCCCTCTATGCCGCCGATATCCACAAAAGCACCGAAATCCCGCACCGAGGTAATAGTTCCGGAGACCACATCACCGGGCTTGATAACCTTCCGCAACTCTTCTTTTTTCAATCGACGCTCTTCTTCGAGAAGCACCCGGCGGGAAACAATGATATTTCTGCCCTTTTCTTTATACTCACTTATCCGGAACAGAAACTTTTCGCCGATATAGTCATCGCTTTTTTCAACACGTCTTGTATCCATTTGCGAAAATGGACAAAAAGCTCTGGTGCTGCCGGCGATGGTCACCTGAAAACCACCTTTGATTTCCTTTTCAACATAGCCTTCAACCGGAATTCTATTGTGAAATATATCCTCAAGATGGGCCTGGGCTGCAAGCCCGCCCATTTTGGAGGTAAAAAGCATTTCATTCTTCCTGGATGATAAAAAATATGCCTCAATTACATCTCCTTCTTTGATCGAAATATTCCCATCTTTGTCAAGAAGTTCACTCACGGCCAGACTGCCTTCGCTCTTGCCACCGACATCGATAAATACCCAGTCCTTGGCAATCCTGACAATTTCCGCTTCTACCTTCTGCCCCGGCTCAAGGGGTTTTTCCTCGCCCAGGTTTTTTTCGAGCAGATCCGCAAAGCTTTCCATGCCGGAATCGGAATCTGTGGGAGATGTTTCGCCATTTTCAAATTTTTTGTCCTGCATCAATTTAATCCTCTGATCATTCAATAAACTTTAGTCAACCACCGATGGAATTGCAGATAATTTGTCATATCAACAGACTCAGCACCCATCGAATAACTCCCTGTCAGATATCTTTTAAGCCAAAGCAATTTCTTTCTGCATGATATACCCGTAAAAAATGATTTCTCAAACTGGAAAAAATATTCAATCCGCTTAACATCCTTCAATCTGCAAGCCGATATCAACCCGCTCAACTTCCATTGAGGAACAGGCAAGAATTCCGAATCCCGGCTGCCCATCCTTGCCCAGCAGCTCGCCAGGGTTGATCAATAGCGTCTTGCCGATTTTTTCAACATGATATCGATGATTATGTCCGCAGCAGACCGCATCAAACATACCCTGTGAAGCAAGCCCCCTGGCCATTTCCGGATAATGAGTAAATGCAATCTTTCTGCCGCCCGCTTCCACGGCGCCAAGCACGCCGTGATGGGTAACTGAAGGGAAGCGTACTCCACACCAGGATGAAATCAGATGCTGATCCCCTGCATTATTACCGTATATCAAATGAACCGCGCCACCGAATCGGGCAAGCTCATCGAGCATGAACGGCGAAATCAGATCTCCGCAGTGAATGATCATCCGCACCCCATATGAATTACAAAAAGTTACCGCAGCCCGCAGGTTCAATATATGATCATGGGTGTCTGATAGTATTGCAATCTTCATTAATAATTCCTTAATTATTTTTCGACAAACTTCACGAGTTACAGCTGTTATCTGTTTCCCAGTATTTCCTGCAGGGCGTTCCTGCAGACCTTATTGTTCTCCTGATCTTTTAACGAGACGCGAAAATACCTGTGGTCAAGTCCGGTGAAATTATCGCAGTTTCTGATCATTATCTTTTTATCCAGCATTCTTTCCCGCAGGACAGATGCGGAAATCGGGCCGTTCAAACGGCTCAGAATAAAATTTGCCGCCCCGGGAACCACCTCAATATCCGGCAGGACAGATAACCCTTCAACAAAAATCTTGACCTCCGAGGCTATGAATCGCTGCACATCCTGGATATACTCATCGGCTTTCTGCAAAAGAAATTCCCCGGCAATCTGCGCCATCCTGTTCACTTCCCAAGGCTTTCGGCGGTTCATCATCGCCGGGGCATTGGTCTCGGAAGTTATGAGAAATCCCAGACGCAGTCCGGGCATTCCATAAATTTTAGAAAATGAACGAAGCAGTAACAGATTATCCGGCACTGAAAATTTCAACAATGACGGCTCACTGGTGAAGGGCAGATATGACTCGTCCACCACAAACATTGTGTCGGGATGGCTGCTGATACATTCATGAAGTTGTGCCGAGGCGGTGAGTACGCCGGTGGGATTATTGGGGTTGCAGAGAAATACCAATTCTCCCCCGGTAAGACTTTTACGTAAACGCCCAAGATCGAGGACAAAATTCTCTTCCGGTTTCAGATCAAAGCGGATTGTTTGCACTCCGGCCCATTTACAGGCCAGCAGATAATCCGAATAGGTAGGATTTACAATCACTGCTTTTTTGCTTTGAAATGCCGCGGGAATCGCAAAAATGAACTCGGTGGTGCCGCTTCCGGCAAAGACTCTGCAGCCATTAAGTCCATATTTTTCGTCAAAAAACCTGCACAGCGTTTCGCTGCCGATCTCCGGAAGAAAGGCGATTTCATCAAGCCTGTCGATAAGCGCCTCTCTGAGTCCAGGCGCCATTCCGAACGGTGTGAGGTTACTGCTCATATCAATTAATTCATCAATTCTGCAACCCAGTTGCCGTGCAGTTGCAATTATGTCCCCGCCATGGGAGGTGATTGTTTTAGTCGCTGAATTCATTTCAGATGTTTATATGTGTCGAGTTTAAGGTTTTAAAAAATGATATACGTTTTATGAAAATTTATCAGCTTCTGACTACTTGAGTCTGAATCCTGTATCCGGTCCCTTAAGAGTCAGGGGGAGACCTGCTGCCATGAAAATCACCTGTGAGCAGACTTGCGCAACCTGCTGATTCGTCCAACCGGCAAGATCACGGAATCGCCTTCCCATGGGAGACTCCGGCACGATTCCCAGGCCGACTTCATTGGCTACCAGGACAATTGAACTGGTTATCAAACCCATTGCCGCAACCAATGATGAAACTTTACCCTCAATTTCATTATCAGTAAGCCCGCCAAGCATCAGATTTGTAATCCAGAGCGTGAGGCAATCTACAAGAAACACATCGGTTTTTGTATCATTATTTATAATAGAATCCACAATGTTCACCGGCTCTTCCAGGGTTGTCCAGCCCCCCTGTCTACTCTGACGGTGCAGGGCGACCCGATGCGCCATTTCAGCTTCATCGCGCACTTCAAGAGTGGCAAGAAAAATCCTTCGTTCAAAATGCTCCCGCACCCATTGTTCGGCAAAACGACTCTTGCCGCTCCTGCAACCGCCCAGAACAAACAATTGCTTCTTTTCTTCAACCATCAGTTTTATCCCGTATTTCTCACGAGTCGAGACAGCTACAGATACAAGAAACAGGGAGTTTAGATCTACTTCTGGTATGCTGAACTCCCTGCGACACAGGAGATGTGGCTGGTTCGTCTCGCCCTTGGCCAATAAGTGGCATGCTTAAGAAATTATTATCTTATAATACTGTGTTCTATCGAACAAAATATGCATCAATCCAGAAAACACATGTTTCAATGAATTATCCATTTTTCACCAAATATTTGGTAAAGAAATGCGGGCTATTTTCCCTTCCTGACAGCCAGGGCCAGAAATCGCTTGCCGTCAGTAAACATAAGTTTTTTGTCGACAAGATCGCCGAGAAAAGCCGAAAGTTTCATCCTGTCTATGCCGAAATGGGCTTCCATCGCGTCAATATCAGAGATTTCCATGCAAAACAGATATATCTTCCGTGATACTCCCTTCAGCCGATGATGAAGAACGGACTGTCCCGGAATTTCCTGCCTGATAATCAGGAAACTTCCTCCGTCACGATAGGAGAGCATGGGCTTTTCCAACATTGAACTCTGGCGTTCCTGATGAAATTTACGCCACGCCAACACCTTTTTGACTACCGGACTCCAGCGTGCTCTCTGCTTCACACGGTCGCCGTGATAATCATCGATAAGCAGCTTGAGATTACTCAATACATGAGCAGGAAAAATCGCCCTGTTCTTCCAATGATGAACAATTGCCCGGATACCGTATTTCTCCGGGTCACATGCTACCGGGCTGCCATGCCCAAGAAAAAAAGCGGCTGTGGACAACGGCCGAAACGGCAGGACATAATCGAGATTTTTGAGGGTTTCATCCACTTCATCTTCGGTGCTTCCTGGAAACTCGACAATCAAATTGCCCTCAAGCTCTATCCCCAGAGAAAGAGCATCCCGCATCACCGCGATATTTTCGATAACCGTGGCACCCTTGGTAAGTTTCTTGAGCAACCCGTCGCTTAATGCCTCAATCCCAACCTGAACAACCGCAAGCCCGCCATTTTTCATAAAGGCAAGGTTTTCCCCGCACTGGTTGACCCTTACTTCAGCAAAAAAACGAAAATCCTGTTGAGATTTACCGGTTTCTTTAAAAAAAACAACGGCATCCAGCACCGGAAGGGCGTTATCAGCAAAGCAAAAATCAAGACAATTGAATCTGTCGGCAAGGATTTCAACTTCCTGCAGCATCTGTTCCGGCTTCTTTGATCTATACCCTCGCCATTCCAGATTCAGGTTGCAAAACGAACATTTACCCCACCAGCATCCCCTGGAGAACTCAACGGGTAATTCAGGGATAAAGGGTTCATGAGCAAAGCAGACTGCCATCTCCTTGAAATAGCCGGTGTAATCAGGAACCGGTAATGATGAAAGATCCTTGAGCTGGCCCGATCCAACAATAATATCAAGGGAAACTTTTGAAACTTTATCACGGCAAAGAACCTGAGGAATCAATTCCCGGTCACGGCCCGAAAGGTGCCCGCAGAGATTCACAAGGGGCTTTTCCCCCTCACCGCTGATAACATAATCCACCTGGGGAAATACCCGCAATAAAGATTCCGACACATGCGGGACACAGGTTGATCCCCCGAAAACAATGGGCAAATCCGGGCAAACCTCCTTTAATTTTTCTGTTGCGGACAATGACGAGAGGAGCTGACTGAAACATACTGAAAACCCGGCAAGATGAAAACCGCTCCAGTCATTATTCTGAATAAAATCCTCAAGCTGTCTTTCCAGAATCCTGCGGAGTCCTCTAAAATCAATAGACTTTGACTTTTTATCCGTATTGAATGTCTGATCAAACAGCTTTTTGTTTGTATCAAATTGGTCCGGGAAGAGGATCGATCCGTAGAGGGCTTCAGACGCCCAGACATCCAGTGAGATTTTTTGGTACAAGGAGGTGCCGATTGCTGCCGCAACTTCAAGGTATGGATGAAAAACCGTAACTTCCACCCAGGGGCATTCCTTCTCGATATACGCTTTAAGGGTTCCGAGCTGCAAAGATGGCCGGTTAAAAAGGTGCCAGGGCATGGCAATCAGCGCTATCCTGAACTGGTCCCTCCTGGGTCGGGTCATTTAATTTACTATAATCTCCGTATCCGGGGGCGGGGCGAAATTGAAATATCCGGCATCAACTGGGATATTGGTTTTGATATGAGTAAAGGTGAGGTCGGTGATGCTGCCAAAAAGATCGACAATCTGTAACCTGCTGATTAAAAAAGAATCTTTCTGCACCCATGCATGAATATAGTCTACCTGAGGATGCGGCTTTCTGGGGATGAGTTTGATGACATAGGTATCATCGGCAGGGAGTATTTTCTGATCAATACCGTGGGAACTCTCCAAGGTCAGTATATCCTCATCCGGTGCACTAACCTCGAAATCCCTGATTATGTCCCCGGTCCCTGTAAAAAATGAGTAGGTCACATCTGAACTGATATACTCACGGGCAGAGCCTGCGATCAATTGCCGGTTCTTTTCAAAATACATGGTAATCGTCTCACCGTCACAGATGATCACCTGTTTATCAGGCGTAAGATAATCCCAACGCATTTGTCCGGGCTTGAGAATTACCAGTTTCCCAGCACCATGCCTGTCCCTGCCGGTCATGGTAACCGTTGTCTTCTGGTCAAAATCCGCAGAGATGCTCCTGGTTTTTTCATATGCTTTCTGCAAAGAACCGGCGATTTCCAATGGTCCTGGAATCTGAGCCATGGTAAAAGTAAAACCGAAAAAAATTGCAGCAAATGTTAAAACAAATATTGTTTTATATGAGTGGTTCATTTGTATTCACGCTTGGATTTAGCCTGTTTTATAACTGGAAACAGGCTCCAGGAGGATTTCACGCCCGAAAATTCGTCTTGCTGTTATCTTGGCGGCCTCGGTAATATCTGAAACATAATATTGATTTACACCGGATTTACATAACGAAGCGGCAATTTCCGGATTATTTTCAAGATAAGTCTTAAGGCCCGCCGCCACTGTTTCTGATGAATCGATGATCCTGACCCCCTTTCCTATCCGCGGCTGAATCAAATCCTTTAGCAGCGGATAATGCGTGCAGCCCAGAACCAGAGTATCTATGGCTTTATACTTGAGAGGATTGAGATAACTCTTGAGAATCGTTTTTGTTTCCTTTTTGTTGCTCCAACCTTCTTCGACCAGAGGAACGAGTAGAGGGCATTCCGTTGAAAACACCTGAAATGACGGATCGATTTCCCTGATTTTTTTCTCGTAGATCCCGCTCATAATTGTCGCCCGGGTGCCGATTACTCCTATGCGGCCCCTAGCGGAGGATTCTACAGAACTTTCAACCGCCGGAGTAATTACTTCAAAAATCGGCACATCAAATGCCTTGCTCAAACTCTCAGCTGCGGCGCTTGCGGCGGAATTGCAGGCAACGACAATGAGTGTTGCCCCCTTGGATAAGAGAAATTCGGTATTTTCGAAAGCATACCGGGTAATCGTTGCAGGACTTTTAGAGCCATAAGGTGACCTGGCAAGATCACCGAAATATATCTGCCGATAAGCCGGCAAAATTTTCTCAATGGCCCGGGAGACTGTCATGCCCCCGACTCCCGAATCAAACACACCAATCATAGCGGATAAACAAATATTCGATTTAAATTTTTAGTAAAGAGCCGGGCTCAGAGGATACGGCTTTGATTTCCCCATTGCAGGGGTTTGTAAACACACAACTCGTATCAAAGGCACAGTTAAGCGACGACATCGAAGTTTTTAAGAACAACCACAACCTCACAAAATCTTCAAACCCTATAACGATTTTAAAATTATCCTAGGGTTACTCAGTTAGTTTGTACCCATGGCCTTACACATTACATTACTTTAAGGTAAAGCCAACTGACTATGACTTGGCCAAGTAGAGAGAAACAAGACTCGGAGAGGACCAGTTTTTTCACAATAAAATAAAAAAGGCACCCTGAAACAGTACAGGATACCTTTGTATCAAAGTCAGGCGATATTCGCAAGAGCACAGTCGTAATCATGCATGAGATATGTCAGAGCCGCAGCAACTGGTGGATACACTTATACGGTGTGGAAAGGAATTGAAAACTCCCACAACTCGAAAAGAACATGCATAAAGGGTAACAATTTCATGTTCGGACAAAGAGATTAAACATTTCAACAATGCATTTTTTGTTGCACGATGTGATAATTACAGTTCCCCAATTATGTAAACTCAGCTTCAATCATTATCACTTCTTTGCAGAAGTCTTTTTCCCTTTGGTTCTCTTGGCAATTGCCTTTCTGAGATTCTCCGGAAGCCCTCTTGCCTTCCCGGCTTTTTTCCGGCGTTCGGAGAGCGCTTTGGCGCATAATGGCTGCCTGAGAGAAAAACCCCATTTCACACGATATTCTTTGCCGCTCAGTCCATGTGATTTGAGGTGCTTTGGTGAAAGCATCCTGAATTCCTGCCCGCATTCAAGACAGACTATCTTATTCTTCTGAATTGATTTTTCAGGACTCAGAGTCGTTCCAATACCGGACTCCATGGAAATTGTGCCCTCTGTGCCCTGTTGCCCGACTTCGTTTGCCTGCAGACCTTGAAGGGCTTTAAAGGTGTTTTGTAATGCAAAGGTGATTTCTTCAGTAGTCATCCCTTTTGATGCACATTGAGACTGGACAAGTTCGGCGGCCATCTCCACCAGTGATTTGTTCATACTTTGCCTCCTTGTTAATAAAAGACTGGATATCTCTAGATTCTTTCGTGTTATCCTAAATCTTTTCACATATCAAGATCTTTTTTCAAGTAAAAAATATAACTACTTCCAGTATATTAGCAAAAAATTGCAGGAGACTCACAAGAATTTTTCATGAAAATAGCAAATATTGTAGGCCGGGAAATTTCAAGTACATACATATTGTATATTAAAGCAGAATTAATAAAATTATCAAAAGTTAAAATTATTTGTTTTTTCTGCTATAAAATCTTTTGATTTTATAGCCCTGCTTTCCACCAATCCATTAAAGTCATTCATTGATTTATCCTCCAGACAATAGATTTTACTCATATATGATACCTATGCAGTAACAATAAATAACGACCAATTATCGGTGGCCCATTCTTACGGCAGTGAAACGACAGGATTATACTGATAAGGATGGCATAGCAGAACAGGACGGAAGCAAACCAGTTAAAGTAAATATATCATCATCAACTGCAGGACACAGCACTTGTACAATTAAAATTACTACAACATATAAATGGAACCATGTTGCATCAATACCCTCCTTCAAAAAAATTAACCACAGACTTTTTCCGCAATTATCAATATTATTATATTTAACTGCACATTCCAAGTCACAGTATCTCCCGCCGGTCGATAAAAAAATTACTCCCGGACCTCTTTTTCACATAACTTTTCATTTGCGAGGCAGCCTCGGTTACTTCGCCGTAATGCGAATATTTTCCCGGCTCGGTTATTATTACTCCAATCGAAAGACTCAGGAGGTCAAAATTGTTTTCATTCCCTTTTCGATCCTTGCCCACAAAACTCCCAGCCTTGATATCAACGGCACTCAGAAACATATTTTTCACGAGTTCAAAATTTACAAGAATCTTCTCACAAACTGAGATGACATGCTCTTCCCTGAGAATAAAGACAAAATCATCCCCTCCGATATGACCAACAAAACTGCCGTCCCGGGACATTTCTTCTATGACATTGACAATTATTCTACCCGTCATGATAATCACCTCATCACCCCGGGAAAATCCATAACGATCATTATACGGTTTAAAATTATCAATATCCACATAGCAGACGGCAAAACAGGAATCCCGCCCCAGTACTTTCTGTATAGCTTTGAGAATTGAAGTGTTACCAGGAAGACGAGTCAGGGGATTATTATCAAAAACCCGATTCATGCGTGATTCGGCAAGATGGACGCGGGCGAGAAGCAGTTCGGGAGAATAAGGACGGATGATAATATCATCGATGAGATAAAGATTCCAATCAAGGGTCGAGACGAGATCTTCGTCAAGAATCAGAAGAATGGGCATATTCGCCTTCTGCAGGCATGCCTTTGAGGCTTTGATCAATCCAACATCACCGTTAAGATCAAAGCCCTTTTCGATTATCAGAAAATCAGGGGGATCGTCAAGGATTATCGCCACAGCGTCAGTAAGCCTTGAACATACTACAATTTCATACCCATGAATCTGCAATAGTTCCCTGAAAGGCAGCGTTAAAAGGGTCTCCTGTCCCGCGACCAGAATTCTTGGCATTAGTTCAAGTAGATTTTCCGAACATGTATTGATGCTTTCGCAGAGAAATTCCCGTCAAGGATGAATAAACTCGGCCCGAGGAGAATAATCCTCTACCGCGTGTCATGACTTGGCCGTATCAGCCTCAGTCTCAGATTGGACATCAAGGCTGAATCCCTTTACATCCCATAATTTTTCTTCCACCTCTTCAACAATCTGAGCAAGATCTTCAGGAGACAAATCAAGAAGTCGCCAGGCTCTTTTGCTCAACCTGGGGACCCAGATATCATGGCCATGCCCATACCCCATCCCCCTGATCATGATATCGCTGAAATGGACAATGGCGCTGGCAAGCTGTTCTTCTTTTGCGAGCCTGGGATCATGATGACATGAAACCGGCTCCACCAGCTTATTCGGAAGATTCCAGCTTTTTGCAAGCCAGCCTCCGACCTCGGAATGTTCAAGCCCCAGAACTTCTCTTTCGGCCTCCATCATGCTTAAGCCATTTTCTTCAACAAGCTTATTAATAAGTTTGTATTCATTCGGCAATTCCATCTTTATGGCCACTTTGCCGATATCGTGGATAAGTCCTGCGGTGCTGATCTCTTCAGGCTCGCTCACCCCCAACCGCTTGGCAAGTACACTGCTTACCACAGCGCAACCCAGAGAATGCTCCCAGAGTTCAACATCCTGAGCTTCCATGACCTCAAAAATTGAAGCGCTGATTATCAAACTCTTTATAACGTTGAAACCCAGAAGGATGATGGCGCTGCTCAACGAGCTTATTCTTTGGGGAAAGCCGTAAAAAGCGGAATTTACGAGCTTAAGAAGTTTTGCCGCCATGATGTGATCCTTACTGATCACCTTGCCCATCTGCTCGGTTGTGGTCTCAGGGTCTTCCGCCATCTGCGAAAGCTTGATAACAATGCCGGGCAATGTTGGCAGATTTCTTACCTGACGCAGAGTTTTTTTAAATTTATCTCTTTTTTCTTCATCCATGTCTAATCCGTATTTATCAGGGGCCGACACACCCTAATTTCTGGCCTTTATAACCTTTTCCATAATACATTTCTTGAGGAACACCAGCGGCGGTGTATCTTCAACCTTGCTGAATCTTTTTTCAATATCTTTCAACTCATCTTCAAGGGTCTTCTCGCCTTCGATCTCCACAGGATGCCCGTCAACAGCAATATGGGCAATCTCCATCTTCTTGAGACGGTCGATGAGATTTTCATTTAATATCGTCCCTTTACCGCAAAGAATACGCCCATCGGAAGTCAACACATCACGTGCCAGTGTCATGCCTTCTGCAGCTAAAGCGGTGATTATTTCCTGCAAGATCAGCCCTCCCTGTCAATGAACAAATTACTCAAACCGTCCGGTCATTATAAATAAAAATACGCCCTCAATAAAACCAATAATAGTATCGCTATACTCACAGGTCATTTTTTTTTCAATAAATTAGCAGATTTAATCAAATTTCGACAATTTCGTTCCATCATTTAAAATCAAATCAATCTTGGGGGAGACATTGACATTCAGGCCTGCCGGTAGTATTATTTCAAGGCGTAACCTGCTATATTATCAGAATAATTAATCTATTGATCCACTCAAGTCCTTTTCTTTTGTAGCTGGCGAATTTCACTTATTAAGAGACTCCGCCATCATGCGAAAAGGGCTTTTTTGCATGGAACTGTAGCACTGTAAGGAGGATGAAGAAAAATGCCGTTATATGAGTATCAATGCCAATCCTGTGAAAATGTTATTGAAATTTTGCAAAGCATTTCCGATGAACCGGAAACAACCTGCCCCGACTGTTCAGGCGACCTCAAAAAACTTATTTCAATGAGTTCATTTCAGTTGAAAGGTGGCGGATGGTATTCCGAAGGCTACAGCAGCGCTCCAAAAAACGGCCGCACACCCTGTGCGGAGAAAGCCTGCAGTGCAACAAATTCATCAAGCAGCAAAGAAGACACCAAGCCTGTATGCCCCAAGGCGGCAGGCTCCACCTGCGGCTGCTAAAATAAAACACTCCAAAAATTGTAATAAAAAAGGCGAAAGGATATATATCCTTTCGCCTTTTTTATTTACTCAGCCGATTCTTTTAAATCTTGTTCAGCCGCATTCTCCTAAGCACAATTTTTCATACACAGAAAAAAACGACATAGAAAATAATTAGTAACTAAAAATGATTATTTTTCGATTTTATTTCTGTAAAACTCAGGATATTCTTTCTGCAAACATTCCGGGCAGACGCCATGGCTGAACAAAACATCTGAATGGGCGCTTATATATTTATCAACTTTCTCCCAATACCCCTGATCATCACGGATTTTTTTACAAAAAGAACAGATCGGTAAAATACCACGTAAAACTTTCAGTTCGGAGACAACCTCAGTCAGCTCAATTTGGCGCAAACGCAAACTATGAATTAATGCAATAATCAGCTCCCGCAACCTTTTGATTCGATCTCCGTCAATATTATCCTGATAGATCTCACATTCAGTGCAAAAACCGTATTTATCAGCAAATTTACCTTGTACTGCACCGCCGCACATCGTGCCGGCGATCAACCAGCAACGGCCGCATTCATTTTTATACGCTGGGCAATTGACCTCAAAACACCCCTTTTTGACCCAGCACCTTCCATCTATTTTGTTTATGGTTTCAGAAATCCATTCTCTTAAGGAACTTTCATCTCCCTGGAAAGACAATTCGACAAAAACCTGCAGTTCATTTATCAACCCGTCCAGAGCTTTATTCTGGATGTCATTTTCTTTCATGTCGTCGTATCCCTGGGATCTATTATTTCAGCTTTCAATTAAAAAAAGTGACGTTGTATAAGACAAAAAAAACTGAAAGGCAACCACAAAAAATCACCCAAAAAAAAGCAGATACCACATTGTGACATGCATACATATTCTGACGAAATGCAGGTTATAGTTTTTTTATCTTTCTGAAGCAAACCGGTATCAACAGGTTTGCATGGCAAGGGATTCCTTAAATTATCCACACAGAGCCTGCTTGCATTCGAGGTCTCCAGTGGTGTATAATTTTTATGCCTGGCCACACAATCGACAAACATAAACACCCAATAATACCAAACAGAAAAGGAAAACCCAGAGAGGTTGCACAATGAATTCGCCGCTTACATGCAGCAGGTTTTTTGACACATGCACCCACAAAGATGAGCAAGCTCTCCAGCAGTTAAACGATCTGCTGAATAACAATAACGAGGTGACGGAATTGTTGAGTCAGGTTGATACGCTGGAAAACAACGCAAAGCCGGTCTGCACAAAATGCACTGATTACCAGGAAGGCTGATTTCACTTCTTCATGATAATTGCCATGGCATCGCCGTAGCTGTAAAAACGATATTTTTTCCCCACCGCATGACTATAAGCCTGCATCACAAAGTTCCTTCCTGCAAGAGCACTCACCATGAACAGCAATGACGAGCGCGGCAGATGGAAATTGGTGACCAGATTATCCACAATCCGAAATTGATATCCCGGGTATATATACAGATTACATAATCCCTGAAAGGCATTCAGCATTCCTTGTGCGGTTGCAGCAGACTCAAGGGCGCGAACCGTGGTTGTGCCAACCGCCCAGACCTTGCCGCCAGCCATTTTAACTTCATTTACCTGATCCGCAGTTTCTGGTGAAATCTCAATATATTCCGAGTGTATTGTATGATTCCTGATATCATTCACCCGGACCGGGGCAAATGTCCCGTATCCCACATGCAAGGTGATATTGGCAACGGCAGCACCCTTTCTTGTTACCTTACTTAACAACTCCTCGGTAAAATGAAGCCCGGCAGTTGGTGCGGCAACGGCTCCGGTCTGCCTGGCAAAAACCGTCTGATAGCGCTCCCGGTCAAAAGGCGCTTCACCCTGATCACGATTGATATAGGGAGGAAGCGGCATTTGACCGTATTCGGCAATCGCCTCTTCAAAATCCCCTTGGAAATGAAGCTCCACCGTCACCTTGCCGTCTTCATGCAATGTATCGACTATGCCCTCCAAACCAGAACCGAAAAGCAATCGGCTCCCTTTCTTGGGTCTTTTAGAGCTTTTTACAAGCCCGGTCACATGTACTTGCCCCTTGCTGTCACCTGCTTCGGCATCAAACCGGGGATAGTCGAGAATCAGGAGTTCCACCTTGCCGCCGGTTTCTTTTCTGCCCAGCAACCTTGCCGGAAAAACTTTGGTGTTATTGACAACAAGGAGATCGCCAGACCCTATCAAATCAGGCAATGCGCTGAAATTGCGGTCTTCCATGCCGCCATCGACTCCATCCAGAACAAGAAGACGGGATTCATCCCGGCGACCGGCAGGTTTCTGGGCAATCAGCGCTTCAGGCAGGTCATAATTATATTGTTCAATGTCAAACAAAGGATTCATTGATTTCTATCGTCAAAAAGGAATTATTTATGAATATCAAAAGAAAAATTGTATTGGGGAATCTCTCGAATGTTCAGGAGGGAACCTCTTAATTTAATCCGCAGGTATCTGGGGCCGGGATGGTCGAAGATTTAAAGCAATGCGACTCAACTGAAAAAACCTGTCCTCTGCGTCACATAACAAAGAAATAGCCCGATAGCCATGGCAATCAACCCCATGATCCGTAATCTCCCCGGTTTCATCCGGGTCAGTTGCTGAAGCCAATTCTGCATAGCCTCAGGAAATGCCACATAAGGCAGGCCTTCAACTATCAATACGAGCCCCAAAAGACAGACGAGTGTTTTCATGTTCACCAGCATAACAATAGTCGTGACGACTGACAACATGATTTCACAGGAGAAAAAGAAGGATGCAAGATCATGGGTGAAAGAGTATAATTCCGCCTCTATAAAAAGAACCCGGTTCGAAGTAAGTTAGTATCGTGAAAAATCCGATACTAACTTATCTCCTCCAATAATTTCAATAAATTAAAGGCGGAATAGGCGTCCGCCGAGAGCTTTCGGAGTCTCGCAGAACTCACTTACCTCGAAGCCTCGATACTGTCGATTATCTGCGAGCCTGACAAACAATGATTGAAAGAATAAAAACCAGACAGATATGGGTCGGGAACGTTCCCATCGGCGGCAACGCGCCCATTGCGGTTCAGTCAATGACCAACACCGACACCCGTGATGTTGAATCCACCTGTGAGCAGACCCATCGGCTCGAACAGGCAGGATGCGAGATTATTCGTGTCGCAGTACTTGATCTTGAAGCAGCAAAAGCGATTAAATCGATCAGAGAAAATATCCATATCCCGCTTATTGCCGATATCCACTTTGACAGCCGCCTGGCCATCGCCGCCATGGAAAACGGCGCCCAAGGGATACGCATCAATCCTGGAAATATCGGTGGCGCCAAAAAGCTTGCCAACGTCGTCGCTGCAGCAAAAACCCATAAAATCCCGATCCGGGTAGGCGTAAACTCAGGCTCGGTTGAAAAAGATATCCTCAAAAAATACGGCAGCCCAACTCCCGAGGCCTTAGTTGAAAGCGCCTTGCGGAATATCGCCCTCCTTGAAAAACTCGATTTTGAAGATATCAAAATATCCATTAAGTCCTCTGATGCGATGAACACCGTCCTTGCATACCGGAAACTTTCGCAACGCTGTGATTATCCCCTGCATCTCGGAGTCACCGAAGCAGGCGGGCTCATCGCCGGCACCGTAAAATCTAGTGTGGCTCTGGGAATCCTGCTTTCAGAGGGTATCGGCGACACCTTCAGGATATCGCTGACCCGAGACCCGGTGGAAGAAATCCGCGTTGCCTATGAACTTCTGCGCTCTCTGCACATACGAGAACGCGGCCCGGAACTCATCTCCTGCCCCACCTGCGGCAGGTGCCAGATCAATCTTTTCGGGCTTGCTGAACAAATCGAAAAACACGTGCAGAACATGACCTCCACCTTGAAAGTTGCGGTCATGGGATGCGTGGTCAACGGCCCGGGCGAAGCAAAAGAGGCGGATATCGGCCTGGCGGGCGGCGACGGCGTGGGGATTATTTTCAAAAAAGGCAAATTATTCAAAAAAGTGCCGGAAAAACAATTACTCGAAGTTTTTCTTGCTGAGCTGAATAAAATGGAAAAGTCCGTAAATAGTGACAAGTAAATAGTGACGAGTAAAAACAATAAGCTTCCCCTCACTGTTTACTATTCACTTGTCACAATTTACTAAAAAAGAAGGAAACAAAAAATGCGTTATACCCAGATACTCCTCCCGACCCTCAAGGAAAACCCTGCAGAAGCCGACGTTGTCAGCCACCGACTGATGATGCGGGCGGGATTTATCCGCAAGCTCACTTCCGGGATTTACTCCTACCTGCCCTTAGGCCTTAAGGCGATCAGGAAGGTGGAACAGATAGTCCGTGAAGAAATGAATCGCGCCGGCGCCCAGGAACTTCTGCTTCCCATGGTCCAGCCCGCTGACCTCTGGATGGAAACCGGCCGCTGGCAGAAATACGGTCCGGAATTGCTGCGTTTTACTGATCGGCATAACCGGGAAAGCTGCCTTGGGCCGACGCATGAGGAGGTTATCACCGACCTGGTGAGAAAGAATGTCCACTCTTACCGGAACCTGCCCCTGAATCTCTACCAGATTCAAACCAAATTCAGGGATGAAATCCGCCCGCGCTTCGGACTGATGCGCGGCAGGGAATTCATCATGAAGGACGGCTACAGTTTTGACGCCGATGAGAATGGCGCAGAAGCGACCTACAAAAAAATGCATGAGGCGTATCATAATATTTTCCGGCGCTGCGGCCTGTCGTTCCGGGCCGTGGAAGCGGACACCGGAACCATCGGCGGCAGCTTTTCCCATGAATTCATGGTACTTGCCGATACCGGTGAAGATACCCTGGTGATCTGCAAAGCATGTTCCTATGCAGCCAATATGGAAAAGGCCCGGGCCATGCCGGAGCCGAAAACCGAAAAGCCCGAGCTGCTGGCTCTTGAAAAAATTGAAACACCGGGCAAGAAAAAGGTTGCCGCAGTCACCGAATTCCTGAATATCTCCCCCAGGAATCTCATAAAAACCCTGGTGTATCTTGCTGACGGGAAACCTGTGGCAGTGCTCTTGCGCGGTGATCATGAAGTACAGACCGTAAAACTCCAGAACCACCTCAAGGCAATCGATGTCGAGCTTGCCGATGACAAGACCATATTCGATGCAACCGGCACCCCCAACGGCTACCTTGGCCCCATGGGTCTCACTATTCCGGTGGTCGCCGACCCCGCGGTTGCTGATATGTATAATTTCGCAATCGGTGCCAACGAAAAGAATCATCATTGTATCAATGCAAACCACGGCCGGGATTTCGCACTTCCTGAAATTGTTGATCTGCGCATGGTGAACGAAGATGACAAATGTCCGCTCTGCGGCGGCGGCATCGAACTCACCAAGGGCATTGAAGTAGGACATATATTCAAGCTCGGCACCAGCTACAGCAAATCAATGCAGGCAACTTTCCTCGACACCAACGGTACAGAACAAACATTTATCATGGGATGTTACGGCATCGGAGTCAGCAGGACAGTTGCCGCGGCAATCGAGCAGAACCACGACAAGGACGGAATCATCTTCCCCTTGCCCATTGCTCCCATGCAGGCAATAATCCTCAACCTTTCCCCAAAAGATCTCCAAATCACCGAAGCGGCGGAGTCCCTCTATTCAACGCTTACGGCTAGCGGCATCGAAGTGCTTATCGATGATCGAGATGAAAGGCCCGGAATTAAATTCAAGGATGCCGACCTTACCGGCATCCCCTTTAGAATCACGGTTGGAAAAAACTTTTCAACCGATGGCACCATCGAAATCAGAAAACGGGCCTCTGGCGAAACCATGATGGTGCCTCATGAAGCCAGTGCGGCAATGATCATCAGCAAGATTCAAGAAGAACTTGCTGCATGCAAATAAACCGGAAGCTCCATTAATTCAAGACAGCCATTATGTCCGATCTGACAATCAATACAGTTATAGAGAAAGTCCAAGGCTATCTTCCGGAGGAAAACCTTTCGAAATTTGCCGAGGCATATGATTTTGCAGCAAAGATCCACGAGGGCCGGTTCCGAGACTCAGGTGAACCGTATATTACGCATCCCCTTGCTGTTGCCGACATTCTTGCCTCCATGCGTCTTGACATCCATACAGTCCTGGCCGGAATCCTGCACGGCGTCCTCAAGGAAGAAAAAAACCCGGCAACGGAAAAGGAGCTTGCCGCAAAATTCGGCAAGGACGTTGCAAGTCTTGTGAGTGGCGCCACCCGCATAACCGACGTCAAATTCAACAGCAAACTTGCTTATCAGGCTGAAAACGTCAGAAAAATGCTGCTTGCGATGTCTTCTGACATTCGAGTCCTTCTGGTAAAACTGGCCGACCGGCTCCACGACATGCAGACCCTGGTCTTCACTGAAGATCGGCAAAAATTCATCCCTCAGGAGACCATGGATCTCTATGCTCCTTTAGCCAGTCGTCTGGGTATTGACTGGATGAAGAGGGAACTTGAAGATCTGGCCTTTGCCTACCTGTATCCGGAAGAATACGCCGATCTTTCCGGAAGAATGGAAACATCCACCAAGGGCCGCCAGATATATGTCGAAGAAGTAAAAGAAATTCTGTATGCAAAACTCAGGGAATATGGCCTGAGCAACTGCAGGATCCTCGGCAGGCCCAAGCATCTCTTCAGTATCTATAAAAAAATTATCGCCCAGAAAATCCCCCTGGAAAAAATCTATGACAAGATTGCCTTCAGGATAATCCTTAATACTGTAAAAGAATGCTATGAGGCTTTAGGCGTCGTGCACTCACAATGGCGTCCGGTCAGTGGCCGGTTCAAGGATTTCATCAGCACCCCGAAGAGCAACATGTATCAGTCGCTGCATACATCGGTTGTCGGTCCCCATGGTGAATTCATGGAAATCCAGATCCGTACCGAGGAAATGGACGAAATTGCCAAGGAAGGCATTGCCGCGCATTGGGCATACAAGGAAGGAAAAGCCATCTCGTCCAAAGACGCCAAGCTCTTCCAATGGCTCAAGCAACTCATTCATAACCTGCAGGAATTACAGGATCCGAAAGAATTCCTTGATGCAGTCAAGGGAGAACTCCATGAGATTGAAGTCTATGCCCTGACCCCGAACGGCGAAGTCAAAGAATTTCCCCAGGGCAGCACGCCGCTGGATTTTGCTTACAGCATCCATACGGAGGTCGGTAATCACTGTGCCGGCGCCAAGGTGAACAGCCGCATGGTCCCCTTGAAATACCAGCTGCAAAACGGCGACCTGGTGGAAATCCTCACCTCCCCAGGTCAAAAACCCAACCGCGGCTGGCTCTCGCTGGTCAAGACCAGCCGCGCCAAAAACCACATACGTCACTGGCTCAAACAGGAAAACCACCAGAAGCATCTTGAAATCGGCAGGGAAATCTGTGATCGCGAACTCAGAAAAAATGATATCAGCTTCAAAAAGATTATCAAGACCGGACACTTCAGGGAAATACTCAAAAGCCTGGCGTGCAACTCCCTTGATGATCTCTTAAGCAAAGTCGGATCCGGGAAAATATCCACCCAGACAATAATCAGCCAACTCCAACCCAAAGAAATAAATAAAGAAGAAAAACTCGAAGAAACCCTTCGCAAGAAAAGCGTTTATAAACCGGAACCAAAAGATGCGATAAAAATAGATGGGGCTGAAGGGGTATTGACCAACATCAGCCAGTGCTGCATGCCGGTGCCTGGTGATGAAATCATGGGGTTCATAACCGCAGGACGCGGTATATCAGTACACAAAACCAATTGTCCGAACATCCTGGCCTCGGATCCCGATCGGCAAATCAATGTAAACTGGGCAACCTCGCCCAATGCCGCGCACCGGGCAAAAATCATGGTTATCGCCCAGGACAAGAAAGGGTTGCTTGCCGATCTCAGCCAGGCAATCAGCGCGGACAACGCCAATGTCCTGAATCTGGAGGCTCGCACCTCCAGTTCAAACCTGGCAACGTTTAATTTCGTCCTGGAGGTCTCGGACCTGGGTCATCTGACGAAATTATTACAGCATATTCAACAATTGGATGGGGTGATAAAAGCGAAGAGACAGCAATAGAAAATGAGAAAAACCTTGTCCTGGTTATTTCACGAGCACATGTCGTAAGGTCAATATAGTAAACATGATAATCTCTCGTTCAGATTATCCATGCAATATCCAGGTCAGGCCGCTTTTACAACAGCGCCGGAACGGATGCACCTTGTGCACACGCGCATCTGCTTTCTGTTTCCACCTTCCGTAGCCATCCGCACTCGTTGCAGATTGGGCAACCAGCGTCTGCGGGTTTTATTGTGTGCGTGACTGACATTATTTCCTGTGGACGGTCCTTTGCCACACATTTGACATACTTTAGCCATGACGTAACTCCTTGATATCATTAACCGCATCGCAACATATATATGCGATGCTTCACACCACGTCGTAAATTGATCGTGTCCGATGTTGTCTTTTATGATTTTTGCTAACCACCGAATATAAAGAAGAAAGTTTATACATCGTCTTTCCGAGGACTGCAAGCTTTTTCCTGAATCCATGACGGGAATTTTTCTTATCCTGCTTCTTTATCAAATCGCCGCTGTAAAATACGTTTTTATTAACAATTTAACCCGACAAGACGATACGTTTGATCATTTACGATTTTCGGGGAACAAATTCCATCCTGTCATGTCAATTCAGAAATGAACCCTGAACGGTTCCGAGTTACGCCGGTTTCAGCACAAACCAGCAGACGCTGATACTGCCTTAAAACCCGTTTTTTATTGACGGATAGACTCATTCATGATTAAAAGATCGAACTTTATCTCTTCCATATAAACAAGATTTTATTATCAATCCTTCAGCCAACAAATAAAATTTCTCATACCAAATGAATATTAAAAAAATCTGGGATTCCCTGGCCTCTGTTAAACTCACTCTTTTTGTCCTGATCAGCCTTGCACTGGCAAGCATCATCGGCACTCTGATTCCCCAAAACCAGCCGGAAATCGATTACATCCGGCAATACGGCGACAGTCTCACGCGGATGTTTAAAATTCTCGACTTCACGGACATGTACAGTTCGTGGTGGTTTACCGGATTATTGCTTCTTTTCAGCATCAATTTGATTGTCTGCACCATTGATCGACTCCCCAATGTTATCCGCCTGATCACCACCGACAACCTGAACACCGACCGGCAGCGCATTGCCAAAATGGCCCAGAGACATACAATCGAAACAGTCCGCCCAGAAGAGATCGCTCTCCTCAACGTCCAGGAGGCCATGTCCGGCCACGGCTGGAAAACCGAGCAGGCTACTCTTGAAGACGGCGGCAAAATCCTGTTTTCCCAGAAAGGTGCATGGACCAGACTTGGACCCTATATTGTCCACATCAGCATCCTGATCATCTTCATCGGTGCGGTTATCGGCTCTTTTTTCGGCTATAAAGGCAGTGTCTATATACCGGAAACTACCTCTGTTAATAAAATATACGAATTCGGCACCAACAGACCGATCCCTCTGGGCTTTGAAGTACGATGCGACAACTTCAGACTTTCACGATACAAGGACGGCTCTCCCAGTGAGTACCGCTCTGATCTGACAGTAATAGATAACGGCAAAGAAGTCCTCTCCAAATCAATTGTAGTAAACGACCCGCTGGATTATAAAGGTTTTACCTTTTATCAATCAAGCTATGACAGCCAGCGCCGGTTCCTGGTAAAACTTAAAAATAACACCACCAATACAGGCAGGTCCTTCATAGTCAATCCAGGCCAACAAGTCAGCTGGCCGGGCACCAATATCAATTTCGGAATTATCAACCTGAGTGGTCCTGATGCTCTTGGTGCCTATCGTTTTAAAATCTGGTTTACCGACAATAAAGGCGAACCTTCGATATTCTGGGTTGAGAATGAAACTGATGCGGTTATAACCCGTTCGGACACAGATTACCTCTTTACCACTAAAGAACATTATGCAACAGGATTGCAGGTTGCGAGGGATCCTGGAGTCTGGCCCGTTTACATCGGCTGCATGCTGATGATCTTCGGACTCTATGTTGCTTTCTTTCTTTCACATCGCAGAATTTGGGCGTATATTACAAAGGAAGACAGTAAGACTCTCGTGATCCTCGGAGGTCTCAGCAATAAGAACAAGATCGGCTTTGAAAACGACTTTACAACAATTGTCGAAGCCCTGGATAAGAAAGAAAACACAACTTCAAGCAAGGAATAATCATGAACAGTTCCCAGCTCTTTGGAATTACGACATTAGCATATTTATTGGCCTCAATGCTCTATATCGCCATCTTTGTTTTTCGTGCAAAAAAACTGGGGTTGGCCGCAACATCGGTCACCGTCGCCGCTTTTCTTATACAGACAACCGCAATCGGCCTGAGGTGGTATGAATCCTACAACCTGCCGGGATACGGCCCTGAGGCAGGCCACGCCCCTTTATCTAATATGTATGAATCACTGGTGTTCTTTTCCTGGTGTATTGCCATCTTCTATTTATGGCTTGAACTGAAGTTTAAAAACCGCCTGATCGGAGCCTTTGCCGTGCCTTTCGCTTTTTTGAGCATGGCGCTTGCTTCACTCACTAGCGACGCAATCCGACCACTGGTTCCAGCCTTACAAAGCAACTGGCTCATCGCCCACGTAATCACCTGCTTTGTCGGCTATGCGGCCTTTGCGGTGGCCTGCGGACTTGGGATCATGTATCTGATCCGCGAGGGCAGTGACACGTCCAATAAAAACAGCCTGATTAATACCCTGCCGGAACCGAGAATCATTGACGATATCACCCATAAAACCATGGTGTTCGGCTTTATCTGGCTCAGTGCCGGAATCATCACCGGCGCCATCTGGGCAAATTCCGCCTGGGGGACTTACTGGAGTTGGGACCCCAAGGAAACCTGGTCACTTATTACCTGGTTTATTTATGCCCTGGCGCTCCATGCACGATTTGTTAAAGGCTGGGGCGGAAAACGCATTGCATGGCTTGCCATATTAGGATTTATTTCAGTGGTTTTCACCTATTACGGTGTTAACTACCTGCTTTCAGGACTTCATAGCTACGGCAGTTAACAGCCCTTTGGTCCGAGAAAAAAATAATATAATGCGCTTTTCCTTCTTGACAACACTATGATGCCAAGTATACATTGCAGATTCTAAAAATGAACAGTCATTCAGTCACTAAAATAATTTAAAAGGAGAAAAAAATGACGAAAAAAACCCTGATTTGTGTAGCAGCCCTGGCCTTTCTTTTCAGCTTCGGACTTGGTGTTTCCTTTGCAGTTGACGCCGGACCGGCTGAGATGGAACTGACCACCGACAAAGGTAAAAAACCAGCGACTTTCCCCCATAAAGCCCATCAGGACAAAATCAAATGTGCTGATTGCCATCATGGTCAAGATGCTGATGGAAAACAAACCGCATACACCGACGGCATGGCAATACAAACATGTGTTACCTGTCACAATGACAAAATGGCCAATGCCAAGCTCAATGATTTCAAAAAAGCCGCACATAAAAACTGCAAAGACTGTCACACCGCTGAAAGTACCGCTCAGAATAAGCCCGGTCTGAAAAAATGCGGCACCTGTCATACTAAAGATGATGGCAAAGAATAGTCACAGTCGCTGAGATTTGATTCTTCGTGGATAAAAAAAGGCCGCTCAACTTGAGCGGCCTTTTTTTGTGTAGTTTCATGGTTAGCTCCAACAAATACCTACGAAAAAACCAAATTCCAAAAACCTCTCTGCACAGTTCACTTCTTTTCTTGCCGCTCAATCCTTATATCATTGGAATTCCTTACCACCCTTTCTTTTGAAGCAGTAAGAACCACCCAAAGCCAAAAAAAATCGATAGTAGTCAATAATTAACACTCCCCGTGGCAGATAAACGATAACTTCGCCTTTGGTCTGATAACTCCCTTGTCCTTTTCATCAACCAAAGATGAATGCGAGAAAGGGATATAAATCCATGCTAATTAAATAATCACTTCCCGGCGGATATCGCCAACTTCATGGAATAGTCTGCAAGAATAAAGACAATAGCATCGCTCGTCAAAACATCCGGAAACGTTTATAAATCAACCCTATGAACAGCTTGCTGGAATGAGTATAATAGCAATTGTTAATGGCCTCGCAAAAAGCCGGGTGCTATGTTAGAGACGGAATACGCGTCCGCATCATGATTATTACGATGCCGAAAATTATCGCATCATAATAATCACAAACGTAACGTAAGGAGGGGGAATGAGCGCTTCAATAGTAACAGGTCTTGTGCTTCTCGGCAGCATTGTTGCGGTGATCTTTTTGATTGTCGTTATCTACAACCGGCTGGTTACTCTTCGCAACCGCTTTAAAAACGCCTTTGCACAGATCGATGTGCAGCTCAAACGGCGCTACGATCTCATACCTAATATGGTGGAGATTGCCAAGGGCTACATGAAACACGAACGTGAAACACTGGAAGCGGTGATTGCGGCGCGCAACCAGGCGGCAAGCGCGGTTAAGCAGGCGGCGGGCAATCCCGCTGATGCGTCTGCCATTCAAGGCCTGATGGCTGCCGAAGGCACCCTTGCCGGCACCTTGGGCCGTCTCTTTGCCCTGGTGGAATCCTATCCCGACTTGAAGGCCAATGAAAACATGATGCAGCTCAGTGAAGAGATGAGCCACACCGAGAATCGCATTTCTTTTGCCAGGCAGGCTTTCAACGATGCGATAATGGTCTACAACACCGCCAGGGAACTGTTCCCGGCAGTAATGTTCGCCGCGATGTTCGGTTTTATGCCGGCACAGTTTCTCGAACTGGAAGACGAAAAGGAACGCCAGGCACCCAAGGTCTCATTTTAACGGTTGATCGGTTATGAGAGATTTTTTTGAACGGCAGCGTCTAGCGCAGAGGAAAACCTGGCAGCTCATGGTGTATTTCCTCCTGGCTGTGGGTCTTATCGTGGCCATGGTGACTATCGTCTGCTATGTACTCCTTTCTTTCAGTATCCAGCGGCTGAATTCTGCCGCCACACCATTCAATCTGACCCCGAGCCAGTGGGATCCGCTGGTCATGGCCCAGATCGCCGGGGTGGTTTCCCTGCTCATCCTCAGCGGCACGGTTTACAAGTATCTGCGCCTGCAATCAGGCGGCGGCAGCATGATTGCCGAAATGCTGGGCGGTCGCATCATTTATCCTGCTTCCAACGAATTTCATGAAAGACGCATCCTGAACATTGTCGAGGAGATGGCATTAGCCTCCGGGGTTACGGTGCCATCGGTGTATGTCATGGAAAGGGAACATGGGATAAATGCCTTTGCCGCTGGCTTTTCCCAGGAAGATGCGGTACTCGGCGTCACCAGGGGTGCGCTCAAATATCTCACCCGGGAAGAACTTCAGGGGGTTGTCGCCCATGAGTTTTCGCATATCTTATATGGAGATATGCTGATCAATGTCCGCCTTCAGGGTATTCTGCACGGAATTCTTGTCCTGGGGCTCCTGGGCGAATTCATGCTCAAGAGCTCTCTTTTTTATGATGATTCTTCCATTCGTTCCAAGGCCAGTCACAGCGGCGGCGTCTATTTTGCGGTAATCGGTCTTATCATGCTGTGCTGCGGGTATACCGGGGTATTTGTTGCCAAGCTCATCAAGAGTGCTCTATCTCGACAACGGGAGTTTCTGGCCGATGCTTCTGCCGTGCAGTTTACCAGAAATCCTTCAGGCCTTGCCGGGGCGCTCAAAAAAATTGGCGGGCTGCAGGAAGGTTCGCTTATCAGGAATCCCCATGCCTCGGAGATCAGCCACATGTATTTCGGTAACGGATTGTCGAAGAGCTGGCTCAGCGCCTTCAGCACCCATCCGCCGCTGCTGGAACGGATTCGCCGTCTTGATCCGGAATTCAGGGGAAATTTTCCACAGGAAGTAAAATATATCGATGCTACAGAGGAAGAGGCCATGATGTATGCTTCTGCGGGTGGAAGGGGCGCGCCTGCTCACAAAGGGGTTTCCTCTTCCGAGGCCGACGCCGCGACAATAAACCGACATATCTTTATCGATTCCATGGTTGGCAGCCAGGATATGCGGGAGGTCCTGCTCAGTCCTTCAGCCGAGCACATGCGCATGGCCCGGGAACTGATAGAAAGCCTGCCCGGTTCAATACGCCGTGGAGTCCGCAACGGGTTTGGCTCCAGGGCGATTATCTATGGTCTGCTCCTGGATGACAAGGCGACGGTCAGGCAGAAGCAGTTTGTCGCCCTGGAGCAACATGCAGATCCCAAGGTATATGCGGAGTTGCAGCGGCTACTGGCAAAAATCGACGGCCTGCTGCCCGAACACCGGCTGCCCCTTGTCGACCTTTCCATGCCGGCGCTCAAGAATCTTTCGAAAAATCAGTATGCCTCCTTTCGCAAGGTCATAAAGCATTTGATGGATGCAGACCAGAAAATCGACTTGTTTGAATATTCCCTGCAGCATGTATTGATCAAGCACCTTGATGCCCATTTCGGCAAACCCCGGGAAAATATCGTCCCCATTACCTCTCTGTCCAGGCTGCGGGATGATATTTCCTGTGTGCTTTCACTGCTGGCGCGGCTTGATCGTACCGATGAAGAAACAGCAAGGAAATCTCTGATGCGGGCTGCGCGGGTCTTTGAAAAAGAAATGAAATACATCAGCTTTCTGCCCACCAAGTTCTGTTCGCTTAAATATTTTGATGCCTCACTCAGGAAACTGGAAAGCGCCGGCATGGACATCAAGCGCAAGGTCCTGGACGCCTGCCTGGAATGTATTGTCTATGACGATCAGGTTACGGTGCGCGAGGCCGAAATCTTCCGCGTCATCGCCGATGCCCTCAACTGCCCGGCTCCTCCATGGTTGACCCTAAGAGATCAGAAGATACAGTAAATTCAGCTTGTGGATAAAAATCAACAGGTGGCGATTTTTTTGAAACGCCACTTCATTTTCACGAGAGACAAAAACCGTTATCGGAAATATCCTTTTCTCGTTTCGCAACGATTGACTTACCCCCATGACCCTTGACTTTTCACTGTTTTTTGTCGACACTTTACAAACTGACACAGATAAACCGTACATATCAGCTTTAATTGACTATAAAGAACTTGAAATAATTTTCTCCATTAATTCTGGCGCAATAGTCTGCGTAGTACAATTCCTTTTTCTGAACCGATACCCATTAGAAAACCAATACACCCATGAACCGTTATCTGAAAATTTTTCTGGCTGCAGCTTCTGGCGCCTTTGTTCTCCTCGCCACGGTCTATCTTTTCAGGGGGGTAGTTATTGCGCCGCAGCTCGAAAAATTCCTTATACAAACCGCTTCTTCCGCAGGTATCGCATTAACAATAAAAAAAACCACGGGTAATTATTTCTCCGATCTCACCTTTTCAGAAATAGAGGCAATCAAAACAGACAATTCCGCCCCGCAATCGGCCATCAGAATCAAGCAGATATCTTTCCGTTACGACCTCAAAGGCCTTATACATGGATTGAAACCATTTATCAGTGGGCTGGACATTGATATCAGGCAGGCAGAGGGCAGTCTTAATCTTGATGCCATAACCGCAGACAACGCAGCAGAAAATCAAGCCAGACAGCCCTCAACTTATGACTGGTATCCAACCCTTATCCCGCAAATAGCCGTTCATGACAGTACTGTTTCCCTTGTTCACAACCAGCAAATTATTGCTATCAATGGCATAAATCTGGCCCTTGAATCTGGCCCCACTGACAAAAGCAGAAATGTTTCCCTGTCAATTAACCAAATCAGTTCCAACAAAAAAGACACCGGTTTCAGTATGGATTCACTGCGAGGGCAGCTTGCTCTTTCCAGAGAGTCCATCCTCGTCTCCGATCTTTTTCTTGCAGAAAAATCCATTATTCAGACAGCAACAATCGACCTTACCGGTGTTGGCCAAGACAACATCTCCTTTACATTAACCTCGGATTTTTTAAACGGCCCACTGGCGATGACCGGCTCCATTGAAAAAAACCTGCTGCATCTCCAGTTTGATGGCCAGAAACTCCAACTGGACAATATCGCCGCCCTCGGAATCAGCCCCTCCTTAAAACAAGTTGAAGGTGTTCTTGATATTTCCGGCTCTTTGAGCCTTGATATTGCAAAACCTGATGAATTCGGCACGGAACTGACAATGAATCTCCATAACGGCCGATTCCAAGATCTTTTCGTTGACCGCTTCTCCCTTGTCGCGACAAAAACAGATGACCTGATCCAGCTTGGAAGAATGAACCTGTTTGTCGGCAACAATGACCTGTCTGTTGAAAATGCGGCGATTCCCTACCCTGCTCTGCTGAATACCGACATGGTGGCGCTGACCCAACAGAGCAAAGGCAGTTTCAGTGTTTCAGTCAAAGATCTCCCCGCTTTACTGAAATCAGTAGATTACACCCCTCCCGCCCCGTTGAAAACCTCCGATGTTTATTCAATTGCCCTTTCTGGTAATGTCGACCAGGGTATTGTTGATATCTCCGAGGGAAATATCCTTGCAGATACCGGGTCAGTAATCGTCCAGCATTCGGTTATTAACCTGTCGCATACCCCTATTGAACCCTCCACAATCCGGATTAATACTTCTCTTGCGGTGCGGATCTCTGACCTGCATGCCTTCCTTTCTCCCTTTGCCATAACCGACATTTACGGATCGGCTGAAGGCCGGATGACGATCAATGGCCTGCTGACAGACTTCACCGGCTCTCTTACTGCAAAAGGCCAAAACCTCGCCTATAAACAGATTGCTCTGGGAAATCTTGATCTTCAGGCCCGGGCGTCATCCGGCATGATCAATCTTGAGTCCTTCAGTCTCAACAAAGACCGCGACTCCATAAGCGGCTCCGGCACAATCAATATCCAGAAAAAAACAATTGACAGCCTTATTCT
>JAHJJF010000093.1 GCA_018823135.1 Pseudomonadota bacterium | reverse complement strand
CCCCCATCCGGAAGGACGGCTGACATCGGTCAGCCCTTCTTCCGGACCTATTTCCTTTTTTGATCCTCGTGCGTATAAGTTTGTTCGGCTCTTTTTTGCAGTTGTACAGGAAAAAAATAAGGTGCCGGGAAAAGCACTTCATCCTCTTCTCTTGAGTTTGTTCGGAATTGCAGGAATGCCTAAAGATCTCATGAATAAACAGATATATGATCTAAAAGAAATGGGGGTGTCCACCCATTACATAGCGCGTAAGTACGGCATCTCAATTAAGAAGGTTCTGCGGATTTGTGTTAATCTCAGGGAAAAAGAATTCCAGCCCCTTTCTCTCTCCTTTGCCAGTGCGCTCTCCCCCATGATCGGCAAGGTCTTGATTAATTATTGGGGGGATAATGAAATTCTCGATCAGCCTGATATTATCGTTGCCCTTGGAGCCGCTAGCTTGAGTAAGGTGAAAAGAATCGGTCCTAAGTCTTTACAAATGATTGCGGAAAATCTGCAACGCTTTGGCTGTATCGATGACCCTGACTTCTGGCTGGCCGGCCATTGAGGAACCTCTCTTTGATCCAAAAATAGCGGATATCTTTCTGCGGGCGAGCCAGATGCTTGTTTTTTTCCCTACGGTATGGCTTTTATGATAACCCTTCGTGCTGAAAAACATCACCAAACAAACCCAATATCCAGAACTTACAAAACACATCCTGTGTTCCCTATGTGACCCCTCACAAAATAACGGCATGCATAAGTACTTGATATTACTGACCCCATGCACACCATGCACAGCAGGGTAGGGGAAACCAAGTGCTCTGGAATACGTAATGATTTTAGTAGGTTATATTTAATTGTGTATGTCTGGTTAACTGATTCGTAATCAGTAGGCCGCGGGTTCAATTCCCATCGCCGGCTCCAGTATTACCAAGGGCAGCTTTTTTATAAGAGCTGTCCTTTTTTTTCAGGATAAAGCTACTATCATAACAGAATTTGGTATCGAAAAAATCGATTTGACAATGAATAGTTGATGTGGGTAGCATTGTCTGAAAATGAATAATCATATTTTGTGAGTTTATCCATAATAACAACAGGGAGGTGTACGATGAAATTGACAAGGTTTATTGCTATTATTGGTGTGTTTTTATTGGCAGCCGGCTGTGCAGGCATGAAAATGTCCGAAGGTGATGCCGCCGCCCGTAATGATGTACTGTACACATGTAATTGCGGCCCCGAATGCAAATGTAACAGTATCAGCAAAGTACCCGGTAAATGCACCTGCGGAATGGATCTTAAATGGGGACATGTCGTTAAGGTAGAAGGCGATGAAGCGCTTCTCTGTCAATGCAAGGAAGGTTGCAAGTGTGCCATTGACCCAAAAGATTCCACAAAATGCGCTTGTGGCGGAGATCTTAAACGGGTGAATCTCAAAGGCACAGGAATGTCCTTCTGTAATTGCGGCGGTTCCTGCATGTGTAACACCGTGATGGATAAGGACGGTCAGTGTAAATGCGGCATGAAGTTGAAGCAGGCTAATTAACCTGTTTTAAGTCTGTTTGATTTCGAAATATTTAGAGGGCGGATCCTTAAAAAGGTCCGTCCTTTTTTTTTGATCAGATTGTCCTGGAAAGCTAATCAACTGTGGCAATTCGCCACCAAATCCTGTTAAATAATCCAATGATAAAAATAGCTCTTCTTCTCTTCGCAGTAGTGCCTGCCGGCCTGTATCTTTATTTTTCGAAAAAACGGCCCCGGAATCTTTGGCTGGCAACGGGGATATCCTTCGGTCTGGTTGCTTCACCGATAAGTATTGGTGTTCTCGGGTTCAATGTCACCCCGTTGATCGGCAAACTCCTGGGCCTGTTTGGCCTGATTCTTACTTTAATCCATGGCTTTCCCGGATATTTCATGGGAAGCGCCATCGGCATCACTAATCCTGGCGTGGTTCTTGCCTTTCCTGAACGTTTCTGGGTGGAAGTGTTGAACGGCATTTTCTGGGCGACAATTTATGGAATTCTGGGCTATACATTTGACGCCCAGCGTAGAGAAAAAGCCGAGGGACGATAGAGGGATTTCGGTCAGGATCACACCTTTTTCTTCAAGTCAACAAGGGGTGTGCCGTCAATCATATCTACACCCGTCACTTTTATTTCCAGGCCGTTAATTTCCAGTATCTTATACTCTGATACGGCAATGGGGTTGGGTCGCATGGGGCTGCGAGTGCTGAAAACGCCGCGAAGGCCGCGGGATTTATCGCCTCGCGGATAGACCTTAAGGACATCCCTCTTTGCCTGATGCAGCCAGAACAGCGCCACAATGGTCGTGCCCACCTCAATGCCGTCCATGGCATCTTTATACTGGCTGAATATCTCTATAACTCCGGTATAGTCTGAAATATCATAATTTTTCGGCGCCATTTCCCGTGATGTAATTTCACAGTGGATGACACCGATGGGATGAACGGCGTATGTTTCCTGAGTCAGTGGATTCATGTTGTTTATTCCAGTGGCTTGTATTCGGTGGAAAAGTAATCTGCTTCAACGGTTATTCGTATGGTTTTTCCTGGTCCAGGACCTCCCGGACAGCATTGGAAATCTCATGTTTGATGATCGGTTTCATGAGATATCTTTTGATGCCCATAGCCATGGCATGTTCTTCATTGATCGTGTCGCTGAATCCCGTACAAAGTATTATTGGGATGTGCGGGTTGATTGTAAGCAGTTTTCTGGAGAATGCGGCGCCGGTCATTTTGGGCATGTTCATGTCGGTGACAACGAGATCAAAATAATCCGGTTGATTTGTGAATGTTTTCAGAGCCTTGCTGCTGTCGGTAAAGGAGGTCACGGCGTAGCCTAAACTTTCAAGCATCTGCTGCAAAAGAAAGACTAATGGTTCTTCGTCGTCGACAATCAGTATTTTTTCGGTCCCACGGGGGAGGGGTGTTATGGCTTTCTGGATCTCAATGGAACCGGCAGACTCGATTCCGGGAAAGTAGACATGAAAAGTCGTGCCGACCCCAAGGGTGCTGTCAACGGTTATGGTGCCGCCGTGACTTTTGACAATACCGTGAACAACCGAGAGCCCCATACCGGTGCCCTCACCTTTTTCCTTGGTGGTGAAATAGGGTTCGAAGATTCTCTCGATGAGTGCTTGATCCATGCCGTGCCCCGTATCACTTACCTCAAGCCGGACATATGACCCCGGAGCAAGATCCATTTTGGCATTTATATCATCAGCGGTGATTTCAACCCCAACCAGGGAAACCCCCAGAGTGCCGCCTGTTTTTCTCATGGCATGATACGCATTTGTGCAAAGATTCATCATGATCTGGTGGACTTGTGTGGGGTCTGCAAGAACAGCTCCGCAATGAGTGTCAATATTCTGCTTAATTTCGATATTCGCAGGAATTGAGGCGCGCAGCAGTTTGAGAGATTCCTTGATGATATGGTGCAGGTGAATGGGCATTTTTTCCTGATCTGATTGGCGGCTGAAAGCAAGTATCTGTTTGACCATGTCTTTGGCACGTTTGCCGGCGGCCATTATTTCGTCAAGATATTTTGAGAGCTCACTGTCTGCGGATACTTCATATTTTGCAATGTCTGTATATCCCATGATTGCCGCAAGAATATTGTTGAAGTCATGGGCGATTCCTCCAGCCAGGGTGCCGATTGCTTCCATTTTCTGGGCCTGACGGAATTGGCCTTCAAGTTTTTTCTGTTCAGTGATATCCCTGGCTATGTGGACAGCACCTTCAAAGGTGCCATCGTTTGCAAAGATAGGTTCAATTGACACAAGAAAGGTTTTATCCAGTTGGGGATGCATTATTTCTGCGGATTGCTGGCCTTTGTCGCGGATTGATTCGATGTCCGGACAACCGAAACAGGGTTCGGATGCTCCGTAAAAAACTTCGTAACAGTGTTTGCCGATGATTTCATCGCAGCGCAGGTTGATGGAACGGCATGCCGCCTTGTTGGCGCGGACGATGCGCAGGTCCGGATCGAGAATGGTGACGATATCGCTTATGGAATTGAAGGTTTTTTCCCATTCCTCCTTGTTTTTCAGGAGTTCAAGCTCCGCCTTGGTGCGGTCGCTGATATCATGGATTATCGAGAACAGGCATTCCTTGCTCTGGATAATGATCGGGCCGCTGTATACTTCCACATCGCGAATCTCTCCATTGGCCAGCCGATGCTTGAAGAAGAATTGCCAACGTTCTTTTTTCTGAGCTCGTTTTATTTCCTGAAAAAGTTTCTCAGGTGTCAGGAGGTTTATTTCTGTCATCTTTTTGTTGATGAGTTCTTTTTTCGTATAACCGTAGTAAGCGGCGGCAGCCGGGTTTGCATCGATGATTTCAGTGGTTTGAGGATCCACCAGGATCATCACCGAGTGGTTGTCTTCAAACATGCTGCGGAATCGGGACTCACTTTCGCGAAGATCTTTTTCGGTTTTTTCCCGTTCTTTGATCGAGGCTTGCAATGCCCGGTTGAAACGCAGCAGGGTGACATACCGCATGAAGAGGGCGCCGACTATGGCGAGAACAAGCAGGAAAATCATTACCCAGAATACACGGCCCGGGGTCCAGAATGGTTTTTCCCTCCCATACCATTTCGCATAGATTCCCTGGTATTTCCCGCTGTTGAGCAATTCTTTCACTGCCGCATCCAATTGTTCCAGAAGTTCCGGATGCCCTTTTTTTACGGCAATGGCTCGTTTGACCTCCAGAATGGATTTGCCCACTGTTTTGATATTGTCCTCAATCCCCAGGGAACGGGTGATTATTTTCACCGGCGGTTCAGGATAGATCAGGGCCTCGGCATTTCCCGAAAGCAATGCCACTAAAGCCTCTTCAAGGGAATAGTGAATCTGCAGGGTTACCCCGGGGTGATCCTTCATGAGATCGTGGCCTTTGTTGGTTTTAACCACGGCCACCGTGTGGCCCTCCAGATCTTCTATCCTTAGGATGTTGGCCGTTGAATTACGAACAAAAATTTTGATATGGAACGCTTCCACCGGGGTGGTAAAGTCCAGGTACGAAGTTCTTTCGTCGGTAATGCCTAAATTTGGGATGAGATCAATGTCGCCGGTGTTGATTGCCTGAAGGACTTTATTCCAGGTGTCATAGACTATGTATTTGACGTTGAAGCCGGATTGTGCGGCAATTTCGTCCATAACTTCAATGGCAAAACCAACAGGTTTTCCGGTTTGCTTGTCGATGGAATAATGGGGAGGAAAATTTGCCGGGACCCCGGCAATAATGGTTTTCGAGTCTGCAGATGATTCGGGCGCGGAAAGCAGGCAGGTAAGAAAAAGCAGGAACAGGTGAAAAGGAAAGTATATGTTTTTATGCTTTACCATGCCGGGGATCGTAACGTGAGGCCTTTTAGATTTTTTTATGTTTTCGGGGCGTTGTGTGTTCTGGATTATTTCAACATAGCATTGGATGCATGTCAAAATAAATATGGGCAGCCGGGATGAATTGTGTTTGCCGACTGTCGCCGGCATGCTAAATTATACGTATGTTATACGTCTGATCTTGACCTGTTGCGCTACCCACGCGGTGGCCTCTCATTCGCCTCCTCGTTCGTGCCTTGCCTGATCAAGTGCTTCGAACTTAAGCAGCTATGTGTCGTTTCCATCCGAAAAACATATTGGAATAAACCCAAATGATGCAGATAAAAGAGTCTTCTGTTACCGCAATTTATTCCTTTGATCCGAAAACGAGGGTTATGCGCCCCTTGTTTTCCACCGGTGTATCCGCCGGATTTCCGTCGCCTGCCGAGGATTATATCGACCGGCATCTTGATCTGAACGAGCGTCTGATCGACAACCCCGCTGCCACTTTTTTTGTCCGGGTTGCCGGCGATTCGATGATCGGCGCCGGAATCAACCATGATGATATTGTAATCGTCGACCGGTCCCTGGAACCGGCAAGCGGCAGGATTGTAATTGCCGTGCTCAACGGCGAGCTTGCGGTCAAGCGTCTGGTTATCCAGGGAGACTCCTGCAGGCTGGTGTCTGAAAATCCTGAGTATCCGCCCCTTGAGATTTCTCCTGAAACGCCCCTTGAGATCTGGGGGGTGGCGACCTATGCGATTCATAAACTGTGATTGCCGGGACAGGAACGGCAGGCAGAAATTATTGTCAGGTAACCATTGGAAAGTTTTGGAGTCTCGCTGTTTTTTTCCGGCTTAAGTGCTTCGACTTTTCCGAACTGCGTAGCGTATAGGCCCATTGGCCAGCAGCGCATTTCGGACCGGGCGCAGTGCGTCTTGAAAAACCAGTGAAACTCCTGAGAGTTATTCATTCCGTTTTTTTTGCAGCGAGAGGTAAGGTAATTAATGAACAAAGTATTTGCCCTGGTTGACTGCAATAATTTTTATGCCTCGTGTGAACGGGTTTTCAACCCCTCGCTTCGAGATAAGCCCGTTGTCGTGCTTTCCAATAATGACGGCTGCATTATCGCCCGCTCCAACGAGGCAAAGGCCTTAGGCGTCGGCATGGGCCAGCCGTATTTCAAGTGCCGCGATCTGCTCAGGAAAAATGGCGTCCGGGTGTTTTCTTCCAATTATTCGCTGTACGGCGATCTTTCCAGGCGGGTCATGGACGTTCTTTCCCAGCTTGAGGCGGAGGTGGAGATCTATTCCATTGACGAGGCCTTCCTGATGCTGCCGGCAGATGGCAGCGGGTCAGCGGGCTACGCCCGGATCATCCGTGAAAAAATTCTGCAATGCGTCGGGATTCCGGTGTCAGTCGGTATCGCCCCCACCAAAACCCTGGCCAAAATTGCCAATCGTTTTGCCAAGAAAAACCCGTTGCATAACGGTGTTTTTGAGATCACCGGCGCAGGCGACGTGGACTCCCTGCTCAAAACCGTTGGTGTGGAGGATGTCTGGGGCATCGGCCGGCGTTATTTCTCGCTGCTTAAATTGCGTGGTATTCATACGGCATTTGATTTGAAGCAGGCTGACGATGCCTGGGTGCGGAAACGGCTGACGGTGGTTGGGCTGCGCACGGTTATGGAGCTGCGCGGCATTCCGTGCATTTCCCTGGATGAGACGCCGCCTTCTAGGAAATCCATTGTCTGTTCGCGTTCTTTCGGGCGTCCGGTGGAGTCCCTTGCCGATCTGCGGCAGGCGGTGGCCACATACACCTCGCGGGCCGCGGAAAGGTTGCGGGCAGCGCAGCTGGCCACCGGCTGTCTGCATGTTTTCCTTGCAACCAGCAGTTTTGATAAGAACCGGCCCGTCTATTCAGCCAGCCAGTCGGTGATTCTGCCGGAAACCACGGCCAGTACCCCGGTGCTTATCCGGCATGCCATGGCGTGTCTTGAAAAAATCTATCGGCAGAACTGCCGTTTTCAGAAGGCCGGGGTGATGTTCACCGAGATTGTTTCCGGCTCCTGCCGGCAGCAGCATCTTTTTGCCGAAAGCGCCAGGGATGATTCGCTGCTCATGAAAGCGCTGGACCGGATCAATGCCCGCTGGGGGCGCAGCACGGTTCAGTATGCCACGGCCGGGCTTGCAAAATCCTGGCATATGAAACGTGCGCAACTGTCCCCCGCCTACACCACACGCTGGAGTGACCTGCCGGTTGTCAAGGCATCTGTTTGAACGTGCTGTTCCCGGATGTCAGTGAGACTGACACAGGAGTAACCGCTGGATCAATCCGTATTCAGCGAAGATTTATTATTTGATACAGCAACCTGCAAACAAATGAATGAAGAAATTCTCAAACGGCTTGCAGCTAAGTTGTCTTATGAGAATCTATCTTGACTTAACAATTTAATATCACATACTATTTATACCATGACAACATGTAACAAAAGGGCGTAAATTTCAAACCATGTTTACCAGTAAAAAAACCCAGATTGCTTTAACCATTTGTGTTGGGATCGTCAGTATAGGGGCGGCCGGATATGTGGTAATTGAGGATTATTCCATTCGGGAAGCAATCTATATGTCGATTATTACCATTTTCACCGTCGGGTTCGGTGAAGTAAGGCCGCTCAGCGAAACAGGACGGTTGTTTACAATTTTTTTAATTCTTACCGGTTTCAGCAGTCTGGCCTTTGCCGGGCATGCTGTTGTTGAGTCTTTGCTTGAAAATGTCTGGAGCGATGTATCGGAGACCAAAAAAATGAAGAAAAGGATTTCGCAATTAAAGAATCATTACATTATTTGTGGTTTTGGACGGGTCGGGGAAAGCGCTGCAGATTATTTCAAGTCAAAAGGCATGGAATTTGTCATTCTCGAGGCTGATCCGAAACATTGCCAGCAGATTAAAGAAAAGGGCTATGATTTTCTGGAAGGGGACGCAACCCAGGAAGAATTACTCCTGGAAGCAGGGATTAAAAAGGCCAGCGGCCTGGTGGCGCTGCTAAAAAAAGATCCGGATAATCTTTTCATAACCCTTACCGCCCGAGAGCTTAATCCGACCCTTTATCTTATCGCCAGATCCGAACATGCTTCTGCCGAGAAGAAAATATTACAGGCTGGCGCTGACAGCGTCATTTCTCCCTTTGCCTCCGCCGGAAGAAGGATAGCTGCGGATGTCCTTGCCGCCACAACCGGCAGTAAAGTAGGACTCGTGGAAGATTCTGTTATTCATATGGCTTCAGCCTCTCGATGGATTACTGTTGATGGGGATTCCGATCTTGTGGGGAAAAGCATTCAGTCAATTTCCGAGGAAACCGGCAGGAAGATTCTGGGACTTCGTCGTAAAGGGATTGACACTATCATGCCCGACCCTGAAATGGTTGTCCTGGTTTCCGACAAGCTCCTGGTGCATGGAGGCGGACAAGCAAAAGAACCTGCCGAGCTGCGTTCTTCCGAGCCTCCAACAATTGTTTTCGTGGATGATAATCCTGTAATCCGGAGTCTTTACACACGTTTGTTTAAACGGGCGGGTTTCCTGCCGATTGCCGCTGATAACGGCCAACAGGGATTCGAGATTATCATGAAGGAAAAACCCATGGCTGCCGTGGTTGATTTCCGGTTGCCGGGACTCACTGGAATTGAAATCTGCAAAAAAGTTCGTGCAGTCGAGGAGTTGAACGATATGAAATTTATTCTTTTTACCGCTGATGAAGAACCTGCCACCAGGGAAGAAGCTTTAAAGGCCGGGGTTGATGCCGTAGTGTTGAAAAGCCCGGAGGCCTCCGAGGTTATAGATGCGGTGATTCAGCAGCTCAGGAAAAAGAACTGAGAGGTATTTATTAACCGATGCGGTCTGTAATTGTTCTTGTCTTAATAGTGCAACTTCTTGCAATGACTGCCCATGCAGGCACATCAAAGACCTACGGTTCCATATATAACGCAGAGTATGTTGCCGCCATTGACGGCAATACGATAATAATGAATCTGCCTGGAATGCATCCGCTCATTGGAAAACAGGTTGAGGTGCGGATACGCGGCATAGATGTTCCGAATCTTAACTCTCATTGCGAACAGGAAAGAACACTTGCCAAAAAGGCCCGCGATATTGTAGCTTCTTTGCTCCTTAAGGCGCGGGTCATTCACCTTGAAAACGTCGGCCGTGACTTGCGATTCAGGGTTACCGCGACTGTTATTGCTGACGGCAAGGATGTTAGTGATGTGCTGATAAAAATCGGCATTGCAACACTGACATCTCAAACCAGGATGAATACAGACTGGTGCCGTTAGACCGATTAAAACAACATTTGTGCATTGAACAATGGAAAAAAAAGAAGCAGTGACTTACCCCTGTGCCTGGCAGTATAAAGTCATCGGTATGGAAATCGAGGAGCTCAGGCAGGTGATTATTCAGGCTGTGGGCGATGGGGAGCAGGTTTTCCATTCAAACAGCAGCAGTAACGGGAAGTACCATTGTCTGAATCTGGAAATCACCGTGCAGAGCCAGGAAGTCAGGGATTCTATTTATTGTCTGCTCAAAAAACATGCAGGGGTCAAGATGGTTTTATAGCCGTTGCGGAGAGGAAAAACAGATGAAACGTTTTACACTTATTGTGTTGAGTATGATTATCATCGCGGTGTCGCCGGCGCATGTTTCGGCTTCGGATAACAACGGCGCCGCAAAAATGAATGATGTGCTGGATGTGATTCATGAATTTCTTTTGATCCCTGAAAAATCCGTCCCTCCAAGGTTGCTGGCCAATGCACAGGCAATAGCGATAATCCCATCGGTTATCAAGGCGGGGTTCATCATTGCCGGAAGAAAAGGCAGCGGCGTTCTTCTGGTGAAAAATGAACAGGGCGAATGGGGCAATCCCTCTTTTATAACTTTTTCCGGGGGCGGCTTAGGACTGCAGATCGGCTATCAGGCAACTGATATCATGCTGGTGTTCAAGACCCGCAAGAGTGTTGACAAGGTCCTGAAGGGCAAGTTTTCTTTTGGCGTTAATGCAGGGGCAGCCGCCGGGCCGGTGGGCAGGCAGGCTGAAGCAGCAACGGATTCCGAGCTCCGATCGGAAATTATTTCATTTTCCCGCAGCCGGGGGTTATTTGCCGGGGTCTCCTTTGAAGGGTCGGCAATTGATATTGATACGGAAACAACCAAAGAATTTTATGGTCAAGCCTCTGCTGAAATAAATGAGCCTGGTGCACGAACTCCTGAGAGTGTTGACAAACTCAAACAAATCATCAACAAACAGATCAAAAAATGAAAGTGATGAAATCGTAGATAGCGAAAGGAATGAGACTTCGAAAAGACTGATTTCATCGACTTGCCATGTAACCTGTTGATTTTGTCTGGTGGACCTTTTACTACAGCGACTTTATACGAGTCTGTCAAAATTCAGTTTACCTTGAAACCTGTCTTCTTGATCGCTTCCTTTATCGTCTCAACGGCCACTGGCTTTTCTTCATTATAGGTTGCTTCACCTTTTTCCAGATTCACCCTGACGTCCGCAACACCGTCTATGGCATTCATCGCCTTTGTAACCGAGGCAACGCAGTGACCGCAGCTCATTCCTGAAATTTTGATTGTCGGCATAGTAATTTCTCCTTAGGTAATGGCAATTTCCCAGCTTTGGCTGGACAAGTGGTAGTTAAGATATTACTCATTTATTTATAAAGATAATTATATCCACGAATAATATCAACCTGCAGGGCGATTTATCATGGAGAGCAAAACAGAAGTGAAAAAAAAATCAGACGGGCATGAGAGACTCAAGGTTTCTATTAAGGGGATGACCTGTGCGTCCTGTTCTTCGCGCATCGAAAGGGTTCTTTCGCAAATGGAGGGAATTGACGCCGCTGCGGTGAATCTGGCTACCGAATCAATGGCCCTGGCCTGGGATCCGGAAAAAACTGATATTGCCGCCATAGCCGACCGCGTCAAGGATCTGGGCTTTGAACTGGTCATGCCGGAAACGGCAAATGAACTGATTTTTGCCATTCGTGGTATGACCTGCGCCTCATGTTCGAGCCGCATCGAACGGGTTGTTTCGGCAATGGAGGGGGTGGTGAGCGCAAGTGTCAGCCTGCCTGCGGAAACCGCCCGGATAAAAATTGAAACGGACAAGGTTTCACCCACAACAATCCGTGAAACAATTAATAGCCTCGGGTTTGAAGCACAGCTGGAAACATCCCAAAGCGGCAGTCTTTTTGAACGGCAGCAGGCAGATACGCTGGCCAGGCTCAAAATCATGAAGCGGGAGCTGATTCCGGCCATGGTATTTGCCATGACCCTGCTGATTCTCTCCATGGGTCATATGTTTGGAATGCCTTTGCCTGAATGGCTTGCGCCTGATAGCTCACCATTAAATTATGCCCTGGCGCAGTTTATACTGGCCCTGCCGGTTCTTTACAGCGGCAGGAATTTTTATAGGATCGGTATACCGAATCTGCTGCGGGGCGGGCCGAATATGGATTCGCTGATCGCCATCGGCACCGGCGCCGCCTTTATCTACAGCACCTGGAATCTGATTGAGATTTTTCAGGGCATTGATCCTCAGACAAAGGCAATGGATCTGTATTTTGAATCTGCCGCCGTTATCATTGCCCTTGTTTCCCTTGGCAAATATTTTGAAACCCGCTCCAAGGTCCGGACCTCTGATGCGATCAAAAAGCTCATGGAACTCGCCCCGGAGCAGGCAACCATCCTGAGAGACGGCAAGGAAATTCTTATTGCGGTTGAGGCGATTGTTGTCGGTGATCTGCTGCTGGTGAGGCCTGGTGAGCGCATTGCTGTTGACGCTCTGGTTGAAAAGGGCAGGTCCAGTATTGACGAATCCATGCTCACCGGCGAAAGCATGCCCGTTGATAAGCAGGAGGGCGATAAGGTTTTCGGCGGCACTTTGAACAGCAACGGCGCCCTCCAGGTCCGGGCTGAAAAGGTGGGCCGGGATACCGTGCTTGCCCGAATTATCCGCATGGTTCAGGATGCCCAGGGATCAAAGGCGCCCATTGCCAACCTTGCGGACCGCATCAGTCTGTATTTTGTTCCCATTGTCATTGCCATCGCCATACTCTCCGGATTGGCCTGGTATATTTCCGGTGCAGGATTCCCGTTTGCCCTGCGGATTTTTATTGCGGTAATGGTTATTGCCTGCCCATGCGCCATGGGTTTGGCAACGCCGACATCGATTATGGTCGGCACCGGACGAGGCGCGCAATTGGGGGTGCTCATTAAAAGCGGCGAGGCATTGGAAGCGGCCCAGCGGGTCAATGCGATAATTTTTGATAAAACCGGCACCTTGACTTATGGCCGCCCGGAAATGACCGATTTTGTAGTCTTTGATGAAAAGCGTCAAAAAGAACAACTCCTTTATTTAATTGCCAGCGCCGAAAAGGCTTCAGAGCATCCTCTGGCCACAGCCATTGTCCGTGCTGCGGAAAAAGCGGGACTCACTCTTGAACAGCCTGCGAGTTTTGAAGCGATTACCGGAAAGGGTATAAAGGCGACGGTGGATGGCGTTTTGCTTCTTTTTGGAAATGCGCTGTTCATGCAGGAATCCGGCGTGGATATCGCTTATGACCGGGGGCTTGAAGCGTCTGCCGGACAAATCTCAGATGCCGGGAAAACCGCTCTCTATCTTGCAGTGGATGGGGAATTTGCAGCACTTATCGCAATTGCCGACAAGATAAAGGATGAGACAAAAGCCACGGTATCCCGCTTGCAGAAAATGGGCATTGAGGTCTTCATGCTTACCGGTGATAACCCAAAAACCGCTCATGCCATTGCCGCCCAGGCCGGGATCACCAATGTTATCGCCCAGGTTCTGCCGGAACATAAAGCGGCGCAGGTGAAAAAACTTCAGAATCAGGGGCGGATAACCGCAATGGTGGGCGACGGCATAAATGACGCTCCGGCGCTTGCCCAGGCGGATGTGGGGATTGCCATGGGTACCGGAATTGATGTGGCAATCGAGTCCGGAGATATTGTGCTGATGAAAGGGGACCTCACCGGGGTGCTGGCGGCATTTGCCTTAAGCCGCGCCACCATGCGTAATATCAAGCAGAACCTTTTCTGGGCCTTTGCCTATAATATTGTGGGTATCCCAGTTGCAGCAGGCCTTCTCTATATCTTCGGCGGACCGACCTTGAGCCCGATGATTGCCGGCGCAGCCATGGCCATGAGTTCGGTATCCGTGGTGTCCAATGCCCTTAGATTAAGATTTTTTACACCTGTGTAACCTTATGCCAAGCTGAAAAAAAAGCTGATTTCTAATAAAGATTTTTTACAATCGATTATAATTAACTTTTCTTTGTTAAGAATAATATGGAATCATTGTGTCAACAAGGTGGCATTCATGAAGATTTTCATCGTCGGCGGTACAGGATTTGTCGGCAGGTATGTTGTCAAGGAGTTGCTGGCAGCAGGGCATCAGGTAACCGCTCTGGTGCGAAGTAGCAGTAAAGTCTCGGTGATCCCGCCTGGTGCGGATCACCTTGTGGGCAATCCCATGGTCGCAGGTGACTGGCAAAACGCCATCAGTGATTTTGATGTGATAATCAATTTTGCCGGGGCAAATATCTTTTGCCGCTGGACTGCTGAGAATAAAAAACTGCTTTACGAAAGCAGGATACGGACAACCGGAAATATAGTCGATGCCCTTAAAAAACAAGGCAAGGGCAAACAACAGACCCTGATCAATACAAGCGCGGTGGGGTACTATGGTTTCTGCGGGGATGAAACTATGTTCAAGGATGCTCCTCCGGGCAGTGATTTCCTTGCTTCCATCTGTGTTGATTGGGAAAAAGAAGCGGGCAGGGCATCCGAAGCAGGCGTGCGGGTTGTAACGCCTCGTTTT
>JAHJJF010000092.1 GCA_018823135.1 Pseudomonadota bacterium | reverse complement strand
CCGCGTGGGGGCGTGGATTGAAACGCCAGTCAGGTATTGCGGGGTATCGCTTACGCCAAGTCGCCCCCCGCGTGGGGTCGTGGATTGAAACCCGGACGCTACCGTGATTTCTCGTGGGCGAAGGGGCATGCGGCAGGGGGACCTCAATCTACTCAAAATAGGCTTTGGTGTTGGGATGGACTGCAGGGTCGTTAAGGAGTTGATCCACTGAAAACCACGCAGATTCTCGGTGCTGATCCTGGGGGATAGTGGGCAGGTTGTCTTCAAGCTGTATTTCATGGGCAAGGACAATATAATGGGTGCCGAATCCAGGCGCCTCAGCGAAATTTTCCTGATACAGATGTTCGAAGGCACCAAGAAAAATCGCTGATTCTCTGGCAAATTCTTTGCCGAGTTCGGTAAGTGAAATCCGCGCAAAGGCCGCACTCATCGTCTCGTTTTTCCGGATTATGCCGCCGGGCACGAACCAGCAGTTTTTTGCCGGTTGGTTGTTCCGTAAACCCAGAAGTACCTCCTGCCGATCATTTCTGACAATCAAATCAATGGATACTAGCGGTGTATTTTTGATCACTTCGATGAATGTATCTTTTGGCAGAATGGCCATCATTTCCTCGCACGTTCAATCAAGACATTCTCTTAAAAAAAGGTATCAGGATAGCTAAGTAAAAAGTTTGATATACAAGACGTACTAATTTTTTAGGTGCGAGGCTATACATTTGGTATGCTGAGTGCCTCAAAAATTAGTACAACGCAGTAGATCGGATTTTTTACGACGCCATCAAATCAATGGTTTCCACGAATTTAGTTCCCGTTGCAAAAGGTGGGTGCTGTATTGCTTGAGCATGTCAAAAGCTTCTGCTGCTGACGGTTTTGAAAAGCGGAGGCGGTCGAGTTTTTCTAATGAGAGGTTCTGGGCCTTAAGCAGGAGTTTAATCGTGCCAAGTGCCATGGTTCTGCTGGATTTTTCAAGTTCCTTATTGCATTTTGCGCAGATAATGCCGTTGGCGCCGGTGCGAAAACAAAACGGCGCATTAATGGCATCAAGGCTGCCGCATTGTGTACAATTGGAAAGATTGGGCTGATAGCCTAAAATCGAAAGCATTTTAAGGAAAAAAAAGATAATGGTTTCTTTGGAATAACCGTGCTGATCAAGGGAATTGAGCGCCCAGAGCAGAAGGGCGAAGAGCTCGGGTTCGTAATCGTTTTCCTTGGTCCAGAAATACAGCGATTCACAGATAAGCTGGGCCGCGGCGTAACGCAGATAGTCCGTCCGGAGTACTGAGAAATGATTGAATACCTCGGCCTGGTCCAGTCGCGCCATTGTCGAGCGTTTGCCCGGTTCATATTGAATATCCAGCAGGGTGAATAATTCAAGTCGGTTGACAAAGCGTTTCTTGCTGCGTTTGGCGCCCTTGGCAATGGCGGTGAATTTTCCGTTCTCAAGACTGTAGAGGGTAATGATTACATCGGATTCACCATGGTCCCTGCTGTTGATTACCACGGCTGTTGTCTGCTTGAGGAGCATGGGGTTATTCGGGCGAATCAGCTGGTATTTTGAGTAATGCCGGTTTTTCTGTTTTGGATAAATCCATCGGGGAATCATTGAGAAGAATGGCTGCGCCTGCAGCATCGTCAATTTCTATCTCAACCTGTTGGCGCGCTTTAAATATCCGTTCGTCACCAGACTGAAACCGGTATTCTTTGGAAGGGCCATTGTCCAGGGTGATTTTAAAGACGGTTCTTTTGGTGAAAAAAGTTCGGATGACATACTTATAGGGCTCCAGGGGCGGGGCAGCAGAAATATTCTCACCAGATGCGGAAGTGTAGGCCGGCCCGGACTCTTCAAAGACCTGCGGCAAATTGAGAACCGATGGCTCCGGAGCTATTGTTTCGATGATTATTCCCTCATCACGATCTTTCTGCGGGTCTTCAAAATAAACCGCCGCAGGCTCACTATCAAGGGGAATAACGATGACGGTATCTGGTTCACTTTGCGGTTCACTTGCAACAGGCACAGGGAGGGCAATAACCTGGGGAAGTGGCGGGCTCTCATCCTCTATTGGCGGAATTACTGCGGATGATTCCGGAGACATTTCAGGCAGGGGTATTTTTGCCTTAACAGTGATGGTTTCATCTTTTTCAGGAATCTCCACCGGTTTTTTCAGGATGGTCGTTGTGGCGGGAGTTTCAATGCTAGCAGGATCTTCGGGCGCTGGTTGTTTTTTGTCCTTTACCGCTTCAATGGTGATAATCTGTTGTTTCCGGAGCTCGGCGTTTTCAAGATCCCTGGAAAGGGCGCGTTCAAGTTCGAGAATATCATTTGTCTCGGTTTTCACCTGGGGAGGCGTTTGGTAATATGTCTTGTAAACCAGATAACCGAGAATGCAAAGCAGCACGAGGAATATGGCGGAGAGAATTTGTCGGGTGCCGAAAAACAGAGGCTCTTCGGCAAGGGTTTCAGCGGAGAGTACTTTGCCGGTTTCTTTGATTTCTTCGCCAACGATTTTGAGTTCGCGGTCGGTTGATTCATAGCGGTCAAGGACTTCAGCAGCATCAAGAGTAAGGTAAGTTGCATACTGCTTGATATAGCCGCGAACAAAAACATCTCTTGGCAATTTATGGCGGGCGTCAGATTCCAGGGCCTGGAGATTGACGATACTTATGCGGGTTGCCGCCGAAACATCCTCAAGGCTTTTACCCTGTCTTAAACGTTCGGATTTGAGAAAATTCCCCAGGGAATCAAGTTCTCCAGCCGTGGTATTAAGCTTGTCAGCAGATTGTTTGGTCTCTTCGGTCATGGATTCTTATGCGGCGCGTTTTCCCTGGAGAGCGTGATTTTGCAGACAGATTTAAAGCATCTCTTGTATATAAGCCGTCTGCCGTATTTCCTTCAGCCAATCCTTGTATTTAGTCTCTGTTTCTTCCTGGATAAGAATTTCTTCAATTTCTCCCCTGATGGAATCAAGGGGAACCTGTTTAATCTGTGTACCATCCTTTATGGACAGGAGCTTGAAAAACTGAAAACCGGATGCTGTTTCAATTATCGGGCTTATTCCGCCGGGTCCAATGGAAAAAATTGCTTCACGCATGGGGCCGGCCATTTCGTCTTTCTGAAACACGCCGAGATCCCCGCCGTCGGCAGCAGAGGGCATTCTTGAAAATGTCCTTGCAAGGGTCTTGAAATTTCTTCCTTCAACGGCCATGTCACGGACTTTGTGAGCCAGACCTTCAAGCTCAGCGCGCAACATCGGGTCTTTTACGTTGTTTTCAAGTATAAAACCTATCTGCAGAACATGATACCCCTCGGGCACGGGTTTATCTTTGTAGTTATTATTATAATATTCTTCAATATTTTCATCAGTTATTACGATTTTCGAACTAATCTGTGTGCGTATAAGTTTATTGTGGAGCAATTGGATGCGAAGGGATTCGCGGTATTCCTTTTCGCTCCTGCCAGAAGACTGGAGTTTGTCAAATAATTCCGCCTCGGAAATTTTATTTGCTTTAAGGGTACCCTGATGGGCATTTTCGAGCTCTTCCTCTGAAACACCAATGTGCAGTTCTTCCGCTCGCTGCGCCACCAGTGATTTATCAATCATCAGAGAGAGAATCTGTTTGCGCGCCTCATTGAGTGTCTCGACCAATTTGTCCGGTGGAGTAATTGCACGAATTTTTTTAAAAGTCGGGCCGCCTTCCTCATCAAGATCCGAAAGGGTTATGACATCATCGTTAACCACCGCCACCACCCGGTCGATGACTTGAGCGTCTGAAAGGTGCGGCAGAAATAACAGGAATAATACAGCTATGAGTATTTGCATGAAAAGACTTGATAACCTCCCAATATATTGAGAAATGTTAATTGATTTTATGTTGTACAATCATCCGGGACGATGGTCCAGAAAAAAAGTGAATCATATGCTGATTAACCGATATTTTGAAGAATATTACGCACCGTCTCGAAGATATCCGTCTTTGAATCCGGCTTATAAGGGCAAACAAGTCTATTGTCCGGTGTGAACCGCGCCTTGTTATTCGATTTATTTATGAAGAGAAGGATTTTTGGCGGATCTACCGGAGTTTGATCATGGAAAGCCATAACGATGGTTGAGGCACCCTGGTCAAGTTTTATGACCATGAATTTCTTGAGATCCCTCTTCAGGCTGATGACTTCAAAAAGGTTGCTGACTTCCATGGGCATCAAGCCGTAGCGGTCCTCCAGTTCGTTTTTATAATCAGCAAGATCTTCATCAGATCCGATGCTGGTGATTTTCCGGTAAGCGATGTATCGCTGATTTGCGTCATGTATATACCGTTCGGGAAAATATGCTGATACGGCAAGATTAATTTCAGGGTCAATGTCCTCGGTTTCTACAAAATCATCTCCCAACTCAGCCTTTCTTTTGAGATCGGCAACGGTTTTCTGGAGAAGGTCTAGATAGAGATCATAGCCGACGGCGGCTATTGTTCCGCTTTGTGATTCACCGAGAATATTGCCACCGCCGCGGATCTGCAGGTCGGTCATTGCCAGTTTGAACCCGCCGCCCAGCTCATTATAATCCATCAAGGCGCGGAGGCGCTGGGTTGCATCCTTTGAAAGCCCGTCAAGGGAGGGCACCATCAGGTAGGCATAGGCCTGTTCGTTGCTTCTTCCCACCCGGCCGCGCAATTGATATATTTCCGCAAGGCCGAGACGGTCGGCGCTGGTGATGATTATTGTATTGGCATTGGGGATATCAAGACCGGATTCAATAATTGTCGTGCAGACCAGCACATCTATTTCCCGGTTGACGAACCGCACCATGATTTCTTCAAGGTTCTTGCCGGGCATCTGGCCGTGCGCTACGGCAATTTTGGCCTCGGGTACCAGTTTCTGGACTTTTTTAGCCATATCATGGATGGAGTGCACCCGGTTATGGACAATAAATACCTGTCCGCGGCGCAGGAGCTCTTTGGTTACCGCTTCCTTGATTACCAGATCGTCATGTTTGGCAATAAAGGTTTTTACGGTGCGGCGATGGGCCGGCGGTGAACTGATCACCGACAGATCACGGATTCCCAGCAGCGAAAACTGTAGAGTGCGGGGAATGGGCGTTGCCGTGAGGGTCAGGACATCAACGCTTGATTTGAGCTTTTTGAGCTTTTCCTTATGAGTGACTCCGAACCGGTGTTCCTCGTCAATGATCAGCAGACCGAGTTTCCTGAACTTGATATCCTTGGACAGCAGCCGGTGGGTGCCGATGACAATATCAACTGAGCCGTCGGCTAGTCCTTTGATGATTTTTTTCTGCTCTCCGGCAGTTCTGAAGCGGTTGAGACTCTTGATGTTTACCGGGAAACCCTTGAGCCGTTCGGCGAAAGTGGCGGCGTGCTGGTCGGCGAGCACCGTGGTGGGGACCAGAATTGCCACCTGGTGGCTGTCTTCGACAACCTTGAAGGCGGCACGGATGGCAACTTCTGTCTTGCCATAACCAACATCGCCGCAAACCAGCCGGTCCATGGTTTTTTCCGAGGTGAGGTCGGCGATCACATCATTTATCGCTTTAATCTGACCAGGCGTTTCATCATAGGGAAAGGATTCTTCGAGTTCGTAATACAGCTCATCAGGTGTTGAAAATTGCTTGCCCGTATTCATTGCCCTCCTGGCATACAGGTCAAGCAGATCCAGGGCGATCTTCCAGACCGCTTTTTTTATTTTGTTTTTCGTGGTGGCCCAGATTTTCGAACCCAACCGGTCCAGTTTGGGTTCCTTGTCGGATACACCTTTGTACTTGGTGATCGCACTCAGCCGGTCAACCGGCACATAAAGCCGGTCATTGCCTTGAAAGGAAATCTGCATGAAATCATTGGTGACGCCGCGTAACTCCATATTGATCAGGCCTTCATAGAGACCGAGACCGTGGTCTTTATGGACGATGACCTCTCCGTGCTGGAGTTCCTCAAATTGCAGGGCCGAGTTTTCGGAAGTTTTCCTTGTACGGCCCTTGGGACCGATTCTTTTTTCTCCGAACAGTTCGTTTTCGGAAAGCAGATGCACCTGCTCGGCAACAAGATCAAAACCCTCGGATAACGGATGGGTGTACAAAATTATCCCGCGGTTTCTGGGTTGATCCGAAAAATCAAACGGCGGCCCTTTAATCTCATTGTCAAGGCCATGTTCTCTGAGCATTTCTCCAAGCTGTTGAGCGCGGCGGTTCGAGCGGCATGCAAGGAATGCCCGGCCGCCTTCCTCAAGCCAGGAATCAATCTGCTGGACCAACGGCGTGAGGAGCCCGAATTCTTTTCTCTTAAGCTCCAGGTCCTGTTTGATCAGGGTATGGTTCCCTGATTGGAGATGAAAGGATTGACCGATTCCGTCTGGCTCGGAGATTGACAGATCGCTCATGGTGATCAGAGGAAATCTGCTGAGGGTGCTTGATAACTCCTTTTCTGAAAGAAAGAGATCTCCAGAAGGAAAAACCGGGTTTCGGTGACTTTGTGCTTCCAGGAGATTTGTTTCTATTCGTTCCCAGGTGAGGTGGATTGTCCGGGAAATGTCATGGGGGTTCACCATGAAAATTTTTGCAGTGTCCGGAAGATAATCCAGGGGCGAAACGGGGTTTTCATAAAACAACGGCATGAAAAATTCAATTCCTGGAAAATGCTTGCGTGTTTCAATGCGCTCAAGGATTTTTCTTGACTGGTCAAAATCCCAATCCCTCTGTTCTGCAAGCTGGGCGAAAGTATCGTAGATTTTTTGGTTGCCTCTTGTGTCCGCTGCATAAAGGATGTCGCAAGCCGGCAACAGAATTATTTCGTGAATGTCTTCCACAGACCGTTGCGAAACAGGATCAAACAGCCTGATCGACTCAACGGTGTCACCAAAAAAATCAAGCCTTGCCGGTAAATCGAATCCCGGTGAGAAAATATCCATTATGCCGCCGCGGACACTGAATTCTCCAGCTTCCTGGACCAGGGAAACCGGTTCATAGCCGGCGGCAACAAGCCGGTTCACAAGTTCTTTCTGGTCGGTTTCCTCCCCGGCGATGAGCAACTCGGTTTTCCTGTCAAGAAGCTCCTTGGGGAGCACCTTCCGGAGCAATGCCTCGCAGGAGGCCACCATGATGAAAGGGGAGGATGAGGAAAGTGCCTGGTATAAGGTGGAAATTCTTGCGGCAACTGTAGCAGGGTCAGGGGAAAGGGGGGTGTATGGCGGGATATCATACCCCGGATAAATATGCACCGGCGTGTCGGTGAATAAACCGAGATCCCTGGAAAAAGATTCGGTCTGTTCTTCCGAGGGCACGATGCAGAGTACAGGTCCCGGGCAAACAGCATTCGTCTTTGCGGCAAGCAAGGCAGAGATTCCCTGCCGCATTCCTGAAATAGAAATAACCCCTGAAGCAAGTTTGCTTATGGCGGCGAGTATGTTTTTCATGGGGGAAAAGAGGTTTTCTATTGGGTGGGGTTGAGACCTTTCCCGTTAACAATTATTAATTATTGTTTTTGGCAGTCAGGTACTTATATGGAGATTAAGACATGGTGAATTGTCAATAATTAGTGGCCATGAAACCCACCATCTCCGATGGTGGATCCGGAAAGGTTTTACCGATCCGGCGAAAAATCAGTTTTTTTGAAACCGCAGAACATCGAACAAGGTGCCAATCGTCCGATGTTCTGTTAGAGGACAATGTCGAATGTCGAAGTGAACAACATGAAGTTCAAAGAAGAAGACCTTTCATACAGGCAGTTCGCTCCTCAAAATGATGAAGGTCAAGAAGTATCTGCAGGGTATTATCATTCATCCTTCTTTATTCTGCGGTTCGATATTCGATATTCAAATCTGTAGTAGTTAGGCCCCCTTTTAGGTGGCTACCTGAGGCCTCCAGCTATGCTGGAGGAGACTCACATGTTTTGGACAGAGGGTCTAAAACGCCCCTCCGAGGCTGAATTCCCAGTTGCTCTGGCTTTCGTTTCCTTCCGGCTTGAGGTTATACCCCCACTCGAGCCGGATGGGACCAACAGGGGATATCCAGCGAAAACCAGCGCCGACGCTGTGGCGAAACTGGCTGTAATTATTCTGCAGCTCTTTATCATAGACATTGCCGATGTCATAGAAAATTACCCCTAAGAGTCCGGCTTCTTCAGCGATGGGGAAAATGTATTCGACATTTGAATACCACATCCGATCGCCGCCGACCCGGTCTCCCGATACAGGATCTATCGGGCTGATATGGCTGTTTTCAAAGCCGCGGATGGTTCTGATGCCGCCAAGATAAAATTTTTCATATACCGGGAGTTTGCCATCGACGTTTTCAAAGACAATACCGGCCGCCAGTTTGTAATGGAGTCTGGTATTCCAGAACAAGGGGAAATACCAGCTCGAGGCACCTTCTATTTTAGTGTACTCGCTGTCACCGCCGAAGAGACCGCCTGCATATATTACGGAAAGATTGTTTTTTGAGCCTTCCTTGGGCGCAACGGGTTTATCAAAGGTTATCCGCTGGACGCTTATTTTGATGGAACTGGTAATGCTTAACTCCATCGATTCAAGGATTTGCTGGGAAGCCGTAGCAACATCAACGTCCGATATCTCGGTATCATCATAACTGTAGCTCCAGAACAGGCGCCAGAGTTCCCAGATCGGGTAGCCGAACCTGACCGCGAATCCCACAGAGTTCTTGGTATACTCGTCATATTCCCGTTTCCAGTTATACAGGTCAAATCCTGCCATGAGTTTCGAGTCATTAAGATAGGGTTCGGTGAAGCTCAGATTGTATTGGGAGCTGCTGCCGCTGATATCAACCTTGAAAGCGAGTTTGTCGCCGCGGCCCAGAAAGTTGTCCTTGCTGATTTCACCGGTAAACATTGCCTTGTCCACCGAACTGTATCCAACTCCGACACTGAAGGTGCCGGTCATTTTTTCCTTGACCTCAATGACGATGTCCATGAGGTTTTCGTCAAGGGTCTGCTCCGGAGTGATATGGACTTCTTCGAAATAGTCCAGGCGGTTGAGCTTCTGGTTGCTGTCTCTGATTGCCTTGGTGTTGAAGATGCCGTTTTCGCTGAACTCCAGTTCCCGCCGGATGATTTTGTCCCGTGTTGTGTAGTTTCCTTTGATGATGATGCGGTTGATATGAACCAGGGGCCCTTTATTAATATCAATGACCAGATCAATGGTTTTTTCAGCGGCGTTTCTCTGCATGAGCGGGTTTATATCCGGAAAAGCATAGCCCTTTTCAGCATAGATGTCGGAGATATCCAATACGTCCTGCCTAAGGGTTTTCCTGCTGAAATGTTTGTCGTCATCGACCTTCAGGAGCCCCATGAGTTTTTCTTTTTCTTCAATGAGTTCTCCGGTTATGTCAACCGTTCCCAATTTGTATAAATCCCCCTCGTAAATCTTGAAAGTCACGTAAAGCCACTCATGTATCTGATCAATTTCCGGTTCGCCGTCAACAATTCCTGCACCGCTGAAGTTGTTAAAATCATCAAAGGTGTTCGAGGGTGCAGTTTCCTGTTTCTTTACAATTTCCTGTTTCTGGACAATTTCCGGTTCGCTGACTACTGCGTCTATGTAACCGTTGTTGTTATAAAAAGCGTTCAGCCGGGTGGCATCCTGGTTCAGGATGTCGCGTTTGAGTTTGCCTGATTCGGTTATCCAGGAAAACCAGCCTTTTTCACGGGTTTCCATGATTTTTTTCAGGGTGTCCGCATCAAAAGCCTTATTGCCGATAATAGTGATTTCCTTGATGTAGATCTTAGTGCTTTCGGTGATGATGAAGTTCACTGCAACCCGATCTTTGCCCGAGGGAGTTACCTCGTAGATAACTTTTGTGTTATAGAGGCTTTCATCCTTATAGAGGTGTTGTATATTTTCAACAGATTCACGAATTTTCTTCGGGTTGATGATTGTGTTTGTCTTGATCAGGATGACTTCTTTTATGTCTTTTTCCTTTATTTCGTCGGAGCCTTTGATGGTAATTTCGGTGATCAGTTCTTTTTCAGTAATCTGGAAGACGATCTCCTTTCCACGGTCTGTATCCAGTGCAAGGATTTGTATATCGTCAAAATATCCCATGCGGAATATATTTTTAAGATCCTCACGAAGGTGCGACGGATTGTACTCATCTCCGGCTTTCGTTTTGATATGATGCGTGATTGCGCCGCTGTCGATTCGCCGATTGCCTTGTATTTTTATAGAGGAAATGAGATGATTGCGATTTACATAGGTATGAATATTTTCAACAAGTTGTTCGATCATTTCAGCGAGATCGGCCACCGAGTCACTGTCTTTGAAATAGAAAACCGGGTCGGTAATTCCGGATAGATCGTTGAGCGTCAGATCCAGGCTTGTTTTTCCCCCCAGAACCGTGAGGCTGCCGGTTACGGCATATTGCGCTTCGTGGTCACGGTCTATTTCTTTAAGAACAGTCAGGGGCGGGGGCCAGGAAGTGTTTTCGTATAAATGCGAAACACTCTGGCGGAGGATCATCTCGTAACCCTTTTTTATCAGCGCCTTAGAAAGGGTTTCGTCGGATTGGCTGCCAAAAAGCTCGGAATCATGCGCCGCAATAATTTTTAAAGGAAGAAAAAGGATATTTATCTGAGGGGTTGCGGATGGGGTAATTTCATGTATCTTTTCGGAATTATTGAATATCTCATCTGTTTCTGCGGTAAGGGCAACCGATGGCATAAGGATTGCCAGGATGACACAAACAAAAATAATCAGCATTACAAAATCGCTGATCGCAGATTTTCTGGTGCGGTTTGTCAAAAGGGCGGAATGATGATTATGTGATTTTTGAAGAAACATTATAATATGTAGGCTTTTTTTTAAACAAAAGTTGATAAGGATTTCTACGATGGGGCGGATCAATTATTTTTCATCATCCAGACCTGTCGAGGGATACACTTATGTCATTAATTTCATGGATTAGATCATTATAAAGTAAAAAGGTTCCATTGTGTCTTGCTAATGTTGCCCTACTAAATATAGACCTCAAGTTTTCCTTCCACCAGGGTAAGGCACCGATCCATTTCTCTGGCCAGTTCAAGATTATGGGTGACCATGACAGTTGACAAGGAAAGATCAGTATTCATTTCCCGAATAAGATTAAAAACCTTGCGGCCGGTTTTGGGATCGAGATTGCCGGTGGGCTCGTCAGCCAGAAGCAGTTCAGGTTTCATGACCAGCGCGCGTGCCAGCGCAACCCTTTGCTGTTCGCCCCCCGAGAGCTCCCCGACCTTATGTTCTGCCCGGTTAGCAAGGCCGACTTTATCGAGGATGTCATCGGCAACGGATTTCAGTTGCGCTTTATCCTTGCCGGCGATCAGTCCCGGCATCATGATATTTTCCCGGGCAGTGAATTCGGGCAGTAGATGATGAGACTGGAACACAAAACCAATGGCGGTGTTTCTGAATTTCGAGAGTTCCAGGTCATCTTTGGAAAAAACATCTTCACCGTTATACATCAGGCAGCCGCTGGTGGGTCGATCAAGGGTGCCGAGAATATGCATGAGAGTCGTTTTTCCGGTACCTGATGCACCGACAATCGCAATCATTTCACCTTTTTTGATTTCAAGGTCCACACCACATAACACGTTGAGATTGTGTTGTCCGTTAAATAATTTTGTAATGCCTTTAGCCAGAAAGTTGCTCATATTGTCTTTGAATGGAGCCGTATTACGGCGCTTATTGTTATCTCAACTTTGTGAGTAATTATTCTTGAATTTCTGTAGTTTTAAAAAGGTTGTTGCCATTTGTTCATTTCTTGTAGAAGCCAGGAGGCAGAAATCAGGAGTCAGAGTAACTGATTTTTTTTGCCTGTTTTCTGAATTCTGACACCTGGCTTCTGACTTCAAAAAGATTGGATTGTCTCGAAATTAAGAATTTTTTCGTAATTACAATATTATAAAGCAAGTCGGAAAGTTGAGTTGTTATTATTCGTATCTCAATGCCACGGCCGGGTCAATCCTCGATGCCTGCCAGGAGGGATACAGTGTTGCCAGAAAGGTGATTATAATTGCAGAGACCGAAATCAGCGTTACATCCATGGGCAGTACTTTTACCGGAAGGGTTGATAACGGATAGACATCGGGCAGCTTTATGAACTGGTAATAGCTGAGGATCTTACACCCCAGGAGTCCGCCCAGGACTCCGAACAGGGTGCCGGCGCAACCGATGATCAGCCCTTCGTAAATGAAAATCCGCATGATGCTTCCTGAGGTTGCGCCCATGGATTTCAGGATGGCGATATCCTTGTTTTTTTCCATGACCACCATGATCAGCGTGCTGACAATGTTGAAGGCAGCAACCAGGACAATGAGGGCAACTATAATGAACAGGGCGGTTTTTTCAAGCTGGAGCGCTGAAAACAGATTCTTGTTCATCCGCATCCAGTCCTTGGCTATGTAAGACATCCCCAGTTCCTTTTCCAGTTGAATCGCCAGAGCATAAGCCTGGTAGATGTCATTTATTTTAAGTTCCAGGCCATGAACGCTGCCGTCCAGGTCGAGGAAATCCTGGGCGGTTTCAATGGATACATAGGCCAGAGCGGAATCATACTCGTACATGCCGGTGTCGAAAATCCCGGTGATCGTCACCGCTTTCATTTTTGGGATCACCCCCATGGGGGTGAGCGGCCCGGACGGAGAAATGAGCTTGATCCGGTCTCCCACGGAAACCCGTAACTGGTGCGCCAGGTCCTTGCCAAGAAGGATTCCCGGTAAAGAGTCAGAGGATTTTGCGAGATCGGCCAGAGAGCCTTCGACAATATATTCCTCAATAGAAAGAACCCTGCCGGCTGAAACCGGATCAATGCCGCGCAGAACCGCGCCGGTTCCTGTGGAGTTGCTGGTCAGCATGGTTTGGGAATAAATGAAAGGCGTTGCCGCGATAATCCCGGGTGTTATCTCAATCCGTTGCTTGAGGACTTCGTAATTGTCAATTGAATTGCCGAATTTCTGGATGACGATATGGGAGTTGATGCCGAGGATCTTTGCCCTGAAACCCTCGGTAAATCCGGTCATCACACCGAGCACCATAATCAGCGCCATAACGCCGACCATCACGCCGGTAATCGAAATGATCGTAATCAGGGAAATGAACTGCTGTTTTTGTTTGGCCTTCAGGTATCGAAGGCAGATAAACCATTCAAAGTGCAATATTGTTCTCTTCAGGTCTCAGGTTTGGGCTTGTTGCCCACAGGGCATAAATACGAATTCTTCAGCTTTTGGAATCATCAATGTATGAACAGTAGTTCATGGCACACTTATCGAGTATTCTTCATTATCTATTTTCAGGGCGTAGATGGGGAAAGAGGATGACATCCCTGATGGAGGGTGAATCCGTAAGAAGCATGGTCAGCCGGTCAATACCGATACCTTCTCCTGCGGCGGGAGGCATGCCGTATTCAAGGGCTCTTAAGAAATCTTCGTCAAGAATCGGGAATATCTCTTCGTCGTCGCCGCGTTGGGCGATCTGTTTTTCAAGACGCTGTCTCTGATCCACCGGATCATTGAGTTCGCTGAAGGCGTTGGCGATTTCCCGACCGGTAATGAAAAGCTCAAAGCGGTCGGTTATCTCCGGGTTTTGCTCATTCCTTCGAGCCAGCGGCGAAACCTCGGTGGGATAGGCGGTGACAAAGGTTGGATTAATCAGTTTCTCTTCAACGAGAAGCTCAAAAAGCTCGGTCTTGGCTTTACCCGCACCGGCGTTGGAATCAAGTTCAATACCTTTTTCTTTTGCAAGGGCTTTGATCTTGTCGGGATCGGCAAGAATTTTGGGATCTATGCCTGCAACTTCCACCAGGGCTTCTTCGATGGTGTATCTTTTCCAGGGAGGAGTGAGATCAACTTCCTGGCCCTGGTAGGTGACGACCATGGAACCTGTGACTTCCGAGGCGATCCACGACAGCATTTCTTCGGTGAGATCCATCAGGTCTTCATAGGTCGCAAAGGCCTGATAAAATTCAAGCATGGTGAATTCAGGATTGTGTCGGGTGGACAAACCTTCGTTTCTGAAATTACGGTTGATTTCAAAAACCCTTTCAAATCCTCCGACCAGGAGTCTTTTGAGATAGAGTTCCGGCGCAATACGGAGGTAGAGCTCCATATCCAGGGCTTTGTGGTGGGTCCTGAATGGCTTGGCGGTTGCGCCGCCTGCAATGGGGTGCATCATCGGGGTTTCGACTTCAATGAAACCACGATTCACCAGGAATTCGCGGACCAGCTGAATAATTTCAACCCGTTTCCTGAACGTGTCCATTACTTCCGGATTGACGATGAGGTCGACATATCGCTGACGGTATCGGGTTTCTATGTCGGTGAGACCATGAAATTTCTCAGGAAGGGGGCGCAGAGATTTGGTGATCGGTTTTACAATGCCGGTGAGCAGTGTCAATTCACCGGTCTGTGTGCGGAACAGGTTACCGGAAAAACCGGCGATATCGCCGATATCAAGTTTTTTGAAATGGCTGTAAGCGTCATCGCCGACGATATCTTTTTTTACATAAACCTGAATTCTGCCGGTTTCATCCTGGATAGTGAGAAATGAGGCCTTGCCGAATTTTCTGAGGGCGATGATCCGCCCGGCAATGGAAAATCGTGGCGTGCTGTCCTGGGGGGTTTCCGCATCGATTTCCTTTTCGTGGTCAAGGACATTGATAACCCGGTGCGAGGGTTTGAAATCGTTGGCATAAAGATTAATGCCCATGTCCGCAAGCTCTGCGGCCTTTTGCCTTCTTTGTTTTAAAACCTGATTGAGATCATCCATTTTGTCAGTTTCTTATGCCAGATATTTATTTCGTAATGCTGCTGAAAGATCACGGGTAAGTTCCAGCACTTTTATTGCCAGGTCATAGGTGAGAGAACCCGTGCCGCAGCTCGGAGTGATCAATGTCTGTTGAAGCAGGGCTTTTCTGTCTCGCTGGTCATTGACCAGGAGGTCTGCCTGTTCTTCCCAACGCTTGACCAGGGATTCGATGGTTTCCTTCAGTATATATTCTTTTTCTGATGTGGGAACGAGACCCCAGGCGATGATCCCTCCCCGGTCAAGATAGGCGTTGACCTGTTCTGTATTGATTGCGAATCGATCAAAAAAGGAATAGGCATCAAAACTTATTACATCAAGGTCAAGTGATAAGAGAAGGTTCCAGTCGGTATTGGCGCAGACATGGACTCCAGCCAGCCCGTCATTCTGGTGAATGGCGGTGATCAGTTCGGTGAGGTCCTGGCTGATGTCTTCCTTGGAGACGCTTATAAAGGCTGATGAGCCAAGTCCGGCAAGGGCCGGTTCGTCAATGAACAGGATCACAGGATATCCCGCATCTTTTAAAAAGTTGATCTGCCAGGCGCTTTTCATTGCAAGCCCCTTGACCGCCATCTCCCTGATTGTCGGGTCGTAGTATCCGAGCCGCTGATCCTGGTCGTAAAGACCGGTGAGGAGAGTAAAAGGGCCGGTGATCTGCCCTTTGAGGGCAGAGATATTGTCCTTTGACTGAATGGACTTTTTAAAGGTATATAAGCCTCTTGCTCTGGACTCGCTGACACCGAACCGCGAGGATAATATCCCGGAAGGGTCATCAGCCAGGGCGAGATACTCTTCGAAGAAGGCAAGAATCTCTTCTTCAAAAGTATCGGAAAGGGTGTTGAAATAGGTTTTATCCTGCTCTTCGATGATTCCTGGAAAGCCTTCGATAAACTGCTGGAGCATGCCTTCTTGAGGGATGCCGGGAAGTTGCGGCCATAGCGGGATTCTTGGGGTGTGGGCGAAAATGAGATCCAGGGCTTCCGAGGGGGCTCTAACCGGAAGACTGCCAATAAGAGTGGGCAGACCGTTTGGAGTGAATTGGGCAGTTTTCATTGGAATTACCGGAAGTTATTAATCAAATGGAGATCATTTGAAATATGATAAAGTTTTGATTGAAATCAGCCCTAGTAGCTATCAATTTTCATTAAATATGTCAATGAATTTGATGTGTCAAACCACGAGGTAAGGGCCTGCTGAAAATTTATTGTAAAATATTATTTTGGTATAAAAAAGACCCAACCTCCTGGATCAAATAATAATTTTTACTGGGAGGTGACTGATAATCATTCCCCATCCCTTGACTGACCATGCAAAGTTGATTATTTTAAAATGTTGGCATGCGAGAGTGGCGGAACTGGTAGACGCACTGGACTTAGGATCCAGCGAGGGTGACCTTGTGGGGGTTCAACTCCCCCCTCTCGCACCAACTGAGAATAGTGTTTTGATGAGTGAGACGGGAAATTGAAATAGGCTTAAGAGGTAAGGGTTGCATATTTATTTATGCAACTCTTTATTTTTTTAGTATATTAATAAGCTTTGTAATTTTTGTGTATAGTTAGAATGACGTGCGTGTTATACGCATTTCAACATGACCACTCAATAGTGAAACGTTTATCCCCCTCACCGGGGATTGAAAGAAGTGCTTTCTGGTGCGCAGTCCTCGCGGGAAATGTTTTTAACTTTACTGCCGAGAGGTGTTTTAATTCTGGAGACAGGAAAGCAACGACAGCGAAACTTATACAATTTCATCAATTTTGACATAAAAAGGAAGGTTTTACATGCAAGTTACCGTTGAAGATGTTGGTTCGTTAACCAAGAAAATGAAAATTGTCCTACCGCAGGATCAGGTTACCAAAAGGCTTGAGACTGCTTACCGTGAACTGGGTTCAGAGGTTTCAATCCCTGGGTTCCGTAAAGGGAAAGTTCCCCGTCAGGTCCTGGAAAAGGGATATAAGCAAAGGGTTCAGCAGGATTTAGCGGAAAAATTAATCCAGGAAACCTATTTTGATGCTCTGGCAGAAACAAAACTTGAAGTGGTTGTTCATCCTGATATCAGGGCCCAGAGTTTTGCAGATGATGGAACTTTTGTTTACGAGGCCGAGGTTGATGTCCGCCCCAATATAGAACTTAAGAATTATAAGGGTGTGGAAATAGAGCATCCGGAAATTATTATTACGGATGAGGAAATAGATAGCCAGATTGAGGTAATGCGCAAAGATTCTGCGCCGTTACGGACAGTTGAAGATCGCGAGATCCAGAAGGGTGATCTGGTGGTTGTGGATTTTGAGGGATACGATAATGGTAATCCCATGCCCCAGGTCAATGCTGAAAATTATTCCATCGATGTGGGATCCGGCCGTCAGGGCAAGGAATTCGAGGAGTTGATGATCGGTCTTAAGAAAGGCGATAAAACCTCAAAAAATATTGAATTTTCACCCCAGTTCCCCAACCCCATTCTTGCAGGTAAAGATGTTGAGTTCAGGATTGAAATCAAAGATATCAAGGAAAGGGTTCTTCCCGAAATAAACGATGAATTTGCCAAGGATATCGATGAGAAATTCAATACAGTGGATGAGTTAAGAAATTTTCTCCGTGAAACGACTCTCAAGACAAAACAGGAAGCTGAGGAAGGAGATATTTCTGATAAAGTCATGATGAAAATCGTCGAAAATCATGACTTTGATTTGCCGAACCGGGTTGTTGCTCAGGAAATCAACCATCTTATCAATGAATTTGAGGCAAACCTCAAGCGCCAGAATCTGACTCTGGAATCAGCCGGCATAAAAACCGAGGATTTGACCAATCAATACAAGGAAGCAGCTGAAAGAAGGGTGAAAGGCGATTTTATCCTGAAAAAGGTGGCGGATCTTGAAGAGATTAAGCTTAATGATGAAGATATTTCGCAAGGTTTCAAGCGAATTGCCGAACAGTATAATATGACTGTTGATGAGGTGAAGAAGTTTTTTCAACGCCGGGAAGACCTTCTGCCTTTCATGAATGAACTGTTAAACGAGAAAATATTGAAATTTTTGCGTAATCAGGCGACAATAACTCGAATAGCTCCGCAATCCGATGACAAGAATGTACAGGAAGAATCTGCAGGAGAAAATCAATGAATTTGATTCCAATGGTTGTCGAGCAGAGTCCAAGGGGGGAGAGGGCCTATGACATTTATTCCCGTCTGCTCAAGGAAAGGATCGTATTTCTGGGCTCGCCTGTTAATGATGATGTTGCCAATGTGATAATTGCCCAACTGCTTTTTCTTGAAGCTGATGATCCTGATAAGGATATTACCTTTTATATCAATTCACCGGGAGGTTCTGTGACCGCCGGCATGGCCATCTACGACACTATGGGGTATGTCCGATGCGATATAGCAACTTTATGTATGGGGCAGGCAGCAAGCATGGGTGCGGTACTCCTAGCTGCCGGGGCGCCTGGAAAGCGGTATGCTTTGCCCAATTCCAGGATTCTCATTCACCAGCCCATGGGAGGATTTCAGGGACAGGCATCTGACATAGATATTCATGCCAGGGAGATATTACGGATGCGAAAGGATTTGAATGATATTCTGGCAAAACATACCGGCAAAAATATCAAAAAGATCGAGTCTGATACGGAACGTGATTATTTCATGAGCGCCGAGGAAGCCAAGAAGTATGGTCTGATTGACAAAGTCCTTGTAAAAAGGGAAACCCAAGATGAGGAAAAGTAACCATGGCTGACAAAAAGGATGGCCAGGTCGAGGTGCTCTGCTCTTTTTGTGGCAAGAGTCAGGAAGAGGTAAAAAAACTTATCGCCGGACCTACAGTTTACATCTGTAATGAGTGTATTGATCTCTGCAACGAAATTGTCCGGGAAGACCGGCAGCATGAAATTGATTCCCATGGGAAAATGAATGCTCTTAAGCCCATGGAAATCAAACAATATCTTGACGATTATGTAATTGGCCAGGATCAGGCGAAGCGCATCCTTGCCGTTGCTGTGCATAATCATTACAAGCGTGTCGACGCCATACAGCAGATCGGTGGAAACGAGGTTGAATTACAGAAAAGTAATATCATTCTCATCGGACCTACCGGCACCGGAAAAACTTTATTGGCGCAAACACTGGCCAGAATTTTGAACGTGCCTTTTGCAATGGCTGACGCCACCACCCTTACTGAAGCAGGTTATGTCGGAGAGGATGTGGAGAATATCCTGGTAAACCTTCTGCAGGCGGCAGACCATGATGTCCAGAAGGCCAGCCGTGGGATCGTATATATCGACGAAATTGATAAAATCGCCAAAAAACAAGACAGTGCTTCCATTACCAGGGATGTGTCCGGGGAAGGTGTTCAGCAGGCGTTGTTGAAGATTATTGAAGGGACCATTGCCAGTGTGCCTCCCAAGGGAGGGCGAAAGCATCCTCAGCAGGATTATATAAAAATAGATACTACAAATATTCTTTTTATCTGCGGCGGGGCTTTTGTTGGTCTTGATACGGTAATTAAAAGAAGGACAGGGAAAAAATCCATGGGCTTCGGCGTTAAAGTCGTGAGCGACAAGGCGAAAAAGATGGGTGAAATCCTTTCGGAAATCCTGCCTGAAGATCTTCTTCGCTTCGGATTGATCCCTGAATTGATGGGGCGTCTGCCGGTCATTGCCACCATGGAAGAGCTTGATGAGCATGACCTTGTCCGCATTTTGCGCGAGCCCAAAAATGCTCTTACCAAACAGTATGAAAAGCTTTTTGATTTTGACGGCATCCGTCTGCGATTTACCGAAGGTGCCTTGAATGCCATTGCCCACCAGGCTATTGAGCGAAAGTCCGGTGCCAGAGGATTGCGGTCGGTAATAGAGGAAGCGATGCTCGATGTCATGTATGAGCTGCCTTCGGAAGAAAACGTCCGGGAATGTGTTATCAGTGAACAAGTCATAGTAAATGGAGATTATCCTGTAGTCCTTTACGAGAACGAGACCAAGAAAACCGCGTGATTAAGCGAACGGTCACGATTCTGCGAACTAATTGAGTGTAATAGATTTTTATGGATCAATTTAATATTGAACGAAACACCTATCCGATGATGTCCCTGCGGGATATCGTTGTTTTTCCCTATATGATCGCTCCACTTGTTGTGGGACGTGAAAAATCCATCAAGGCCCTCGAAGATGCGATGTCCAAGCGGACGGAAATATTTCTGTCAACCCAGAAAAATCCCGCAGATGAAGACCCTGGTCAGGATGGAGTAAACAGTGTCGGCACGATTTCCTCCGTGCTTCAGCTCCTTCGTCTTCCTGATGGAACAATCAAGGCTTTGGTGGAAGGCAAAAGAAGGGCGAGGATTAAGGGATTTCTCGAAAATAAGGATTTTTTTGAGGTAGAGGTCGAAGAACTCACCGAGAAAAATGAGCCACGACCCCAGGCAGTTGCTTATGTCCGGGAGATTAAGGCCTCCTTTGCCGAATATGCCAAGCAGAACAAAAAAATACCCAATGAAGTTTTGAAGTCGGTCAATAAGATTGAAGAACCCGCAAAATTCGTGGATGTACTGGCAGCACACCTTGCAGTCAAGACCGAAGAAAAACAGCAGATTTTAAGTACCTTCCCGCTTCTTGAAAGGCTTGATCTTGTCCTGGCACTTATCCATAAGGAAAAAGAGATTGCGTTTCTTGAGGAACGGATTCGTAGCCGCGTCAAAAAGAAAATGGAAAAAACTCAGAAGGATTACTATCTGACTGAGCAGATGCGGGCGATTCAGAAGGAGATGGGCAGCCATGATGAAAGTGGTTCCGATCTGTCCGAACTTGAAGAGGCTATTGCCAAGAAAAAGCTTCCCAAGGCCGCCTTCACCAAAGTGGAGCAGGAATTTAAGAAGCTGAAAATGATGCCGGCGATGTCAGCCGAGGCCACGGTTGTCCGCAACTACATAGACTGTATTTTAAGTCTCCCCTGGTTTGAGAAAACCCGTGGAAAAATTGATATCAGGGAAGCTGAAAAAATCCTGGAAGCAGATCATTTTGGCCTTATGAAACCCAAGGAACGCATTTTGGAATATCTTGCGGTCCAGGCGCAGGTCAAAAAGATTAAAGGCCCGATCCTTTGTCTTGTCGGCCCTCCAGGTGTAGGGAAGACTTCTCTCTGTAAGTCGGTTGCCCGGGCCATGGGGCGGAAATTCATCAGGCTTTCGTTGGGCGGGGTACGGGACGAAGCGGAGATCCGCGGTCATCGACGGACTTATATCGGCGCGCTTCCCGGAAAGATGATTCAATCGCTGCAAAAGATCAAAGTGAATAATCCGGTATTCTGTCTTGATGAAGTGGATAAGATGAGTACGGATTTCAGGGGCGATCCCTCCTCCGCTCTGCTTGAAGTTCTGGATCCGGAACAGAATAATTCCTTTAATGATCATTATCTTGATCTTGATTTTGATCTTTCAAATATCTTCTTCATTACCACAGCGAATACTCTTCCCGCTATCCCCCCTGCGTTGCAGGACAGGATGGAGGTGATCAAGCTGAACGGGTATACCGAAGAGGAAAAACTGCGAATTGCTCAGGGGTTCCTTATTCCCAAACAACTTGAGGCCAACGGCTTCAGGAAAAGTGATATTTCTTTTAATGAAAGTAGTATTTTGGATATTGTCCGGCTCTATACTCGTGAAGCGGGCGTCAGAAATCTGGAACGAAATATTGCTTCCATCTGCCGGAAGGTTGCACGGACAAGGCTAAAGAGTAAGAAGATCAAAAAATTCCGGATAACAAGTTCCTCTATTCCTAAATATTTAGGCACTGCCCGGTATCGTTTCGGACTTGCTGAAGTGCAGGATAATATCGGTTTGACAACCGGACTCGCCTGGACTGAAGCCGGTGGGGAATTGCTGCAGATCGAGACGGCCCTGATGCAGGGCAAGGGCAAGTTGACCATCACCGGTAAGCTTGGCGATGTGATGCAGGAATCGGCCCAGGCGGCCTTGAGCTATGTGAGGACTCGATCCATCAGTCTTGGGCTTGTGCCTGACTTTTACCAGAAGCTTGATATTCATGTCCATGTTCCAGAGGGTGCAATTCCCAAGGATGGTCCTTCTGCAGGGGTCACCATCGTGACCTCGATTGTCTCTGCACTGTTAAAGGTGCCGGTGCGGAGAGAAATTGCCATGACCGGTGAGGTGACGCTGCGGGGCAGGGTGCTTCCCATTGGCGGCCTTACTGAAAAGCTTCTTGCGGCGCGTCGGGGTAATATCACCCATGTCCTGATCCCTAAGGAAAATGAACGTGATTTGAAGGAAATTCCCCTCAAGATCAGAAAGAGTCTCCATATCGAGCTTGTTTCGCATGTTGATGAAGTTCTTGAAAAGGCCCTGATTCTTAAAGAGGGAGAGCGATTATTCAGAGACGTTCCTGTTGACTCTCTTTGTTCTGATCTTGTTTCGCCTTTCAATATTGCACACTGATTCGACGGGTAATGGGCAACCGGTAATTTTTCTTGGTTGTTCTATTGATTTTTCTTGACTTAGTAGGCGCGTTTTTGTTTATTGATTTCTTCACTGAACGGGCGGGTAGCTCAGCTGGGAGAGCATCGGCCTTACAAGCCGAGGGTCACAGGTTCAAGCCCTGTTCCGCCCACCATTAATACTATAAAGTTCAAACGTTTCATCCGTTCAAAGTGTTTGAGCCTTTTTTCGATTTGCGGGGTCGTAGCTCAGTTGGTTAGAGTGCCTGCCTGTCACGCAGGATGTCGCCGGTTCGAGTCCGGTCGGCCCCGCCACAAGTGACTTAAAGGTCTGTTGCTATTAATTTAGCAACAGACCTTTTTAAATTTGTGCCCCCAAGTTCATCCCCCGGAGGTTATGTTGGATAGCCAGAGACGCCCACCGTCATTGCCTTGACATTATTCAAACACCATGATAACGAGATGAAATATCTCTAAAATTATCACAAATATGGAGTGCTCAGATACCGGGAAAATTATATTTGTGAACATGCACAAGAAGTCGAAATATGTACTGATTTCCGGTGTTTCAACCGGATAGGCCATGAAGCAGCCTTGGCTTTGGGAGCGAAGGGTTATCATGTCTTTGGTACGGTGCGGAAGGAGGTCGATTCAAACAGTTTGGTTGGTGCCTTGAGTGACCGTTTTACGCCATTGCAGATGGATGTAACCGATGAACAACATAGGGTTTTTCCCTGGTCCTGGTTGACATCCTCAAAGATGAACTTGAAGATGTTGGAAATCAAATCCGGGACTCATATTTCGTGCAGGTCGAAACGCTGGTTGTTGATTTATCCTTAATAGATCAAATAAAAAAAACTATCTGAGGAAATAGAAGAAAGTGATCTTGATCTTTTGGTGAATAACGCCGGGATGCCGAGTGCGCCTCTTAATGATGCGGACCTTGACCAGACGGTTGCGTTTATAAATGTCAATGCAGTTGCGTCTGCTGTTTTGTGCCGTGCCGCAATCCGTTTTATGAGCAAAAGAAAAAAAAGGTCCATCATCAATGTTGCCTCCATAGGAGGTGTTATCCCATATTTCGTGAATGAAAATTACGGGGCAACGAAATCGTATCTCATCACACTGTCCAGACTTATCAATAGAAAGGCCTGCAAAGACTGAAGACAAATTCAAGCTTTATGGCCCGGATTGACTCCAACAGAACTCATTTCACCCAAAACCTACCAACCATGCCAAAAATATTATGGATGAGTGCTGATGAGGTGGTCGAGTTCTCGCTGAAAGCTTCGCGTTCCAAAAGGGTTCTCTTATTCCCTGAGTTGATTAACAAAACCATTGTTTTGTTGTACCGAATGGGCCTGCTTCCAATTTCTTTTAAAGTTGTTATGAAAATGGCCCGGATTGAATTATTAAAGACACCGCGAAACCAATAAAACCGTGGGCACTTTGTTATTGATGGAAAGATGTCAGGTCCGCTTTTGACCTTTTCGCTTGAACCGAATGTCAGCATTTGTAGTTTCAATTAACCGGTATTATTTGAATTTTAGCAATTACGCCTTTGTTTACGGTTAACGCTTGCTCTTGCTATTAATGCTTCTCGATAAGATGAATGAATGTAAAAAACTTCAGTTAGAAAATTATAACATGAAGTTAACCGATCTTTTCCACTCCGCCACAATAGACATTAGAGACTGTTGCTATGAATTTTATATCAGCTGGTTTTTCTCACGGATTAATCAAGTAATAGGCCAGAAACGCAATTTGGAGCCAATTTGAGGAATAATCTTTCTGGTTTTCTGGAAAAAGATGTTGGGGAATTATGAAATTAGTTCTTGAAATCAGATAGATATACAGTATATTCCGGTTTTCCGAATTAACGGAAATACTCTTGAAATGTATTATTTTTAGTGTTAGGTTCTCGGTGAGTTTTCATTTGAAATAATTCTTATTTGTGCTTTAATTGTTTGATTTTAAAGAAGATGTTGTATTGCCCTGAGTGTAAGCAGTAAGCCCCGTGGCTGGGCATAGTTTTTGCAAATAAAAACTGTTTATTTTGCAGGTGCAAAGCTGAGTGTTTTTTTTCAACGAAATCTTTTTCGGGCCATGCTCGATTCATTTAACTGAAAAGTGAGAATTGAAATGATATTTTTTAGAAGAAAAATATTAATGGTTCTGCTTAAACTCTCAGATTTTTTTCTCTTTTTTATCGCCATTTATCTTAGTAATACACTACACGCCAATGAACTCATTCCTCTTGAGTCCATTACTGATATCGCAATCAATATTGAAACGATTATATACTTTGGGATATTTCTTTATCTCGGCGACTGGTTGCGAGATTTTTATGGCTTTTACGCTTCAAGAAGACTTGATTCTTTTTTCAGGGAGATCCTTGACGTTCTTAAAATGTCGTCTTCATTGGTGATTTGTGTCGCCCCGGGATATTTTATTTTTGACACCCCTTATGGATCCCCTCTTTTCCTCGCCTATTTTTGGCTGATATTAAACTGTCTTACCATACTCTTCCGTTTTGCATTAAGGATTCTGCTCAACTATATGCGTCTCCGTGGCAGGAATTTGAGAAAAGTCTTAGTTGTGGGGACAAATAAAATTGCTTACGACTGGGCAGACAAGATTAAGAAACAAAAAGAACTCGGCATGCAGGTGTTGGGATTTGTCGATGATCGGCTGGTAATTCATCCACAGCAGGTGAATTATCTTGGGACAATTTCCCAGCTCCCCCTGATACTTCGTGAAAACGTCATTGACGAAGTGGTGATAGCCTTGCCGATTCGCTCCAAATTCGATGCTATCCAAAGAGCAATACTTTATGCAGAGGAACAGGGCGTTCTTGTCCGTTATGCATATCCTCTGTTTGATTCTCATAAACATTCTCTTTCAGGTCAGTCTCATTTTTCTCTGCACGATTCCAGGGTAGGCAATCTATTGTATGATTCACCAATGCAAAGTTGGCAGTATGTGATTAAGCGTCTGCTGGATATAGTTCTAGCAACGGCAATATTTCTTTTGATTTCGCCATTATTGATAACAGTTGCTGTGCTGATAAAAGCCACCTCTAAGGGGCCAATCTTTTTTCTGCAGCAAAGGGTCGGGCTCAATAAAAGGATTTTTACCTGTTACAAATTCAGAACAATGTTTATCGGTGCTGAAAACCTTCAAGCGGAACTCGAGACCCAAAATGAAATGGACGGTGCCGCGTTTAAAATGAAGAATGATCCGCGAGTTACCAGAATCGGTAATTTCTTACGTAAGTCTAGCATTGACGAATTACCTCAACTAATTAATGTCATCAAGGGTGATATCAGCCTGGTCGGTCCACGCCCGTTGCCTTTGAGGGATTATAAATTATTTAGTCAGTACTGCTATTGCCGCCGTCAAAGTGTACTCCCTGGGATTACCTGTACCTGGCAGGTGAGCGGCAGAAATAAGATTAATTTTGAAGAATGGATGAAGCTTGATCTTGAATATATAGATAATTGGAGTTTATTTAATGATTTGAAGATCCTATTATTGACTTTGCCTGCGGTAATTAAAAGAACCGGCGCATATTAAAAAAAATCAGGGTCAACTTGAAGTTAACGTAATTATTTATTACGTTGCTCCGCAGTGCCCTATTTTTTTGTTTCATTCAACAGAGATTAGGAGTAATAAGCTGATAATGATTGAGATACTTGAGACAGCCTGTAATAGAAAAATGATGCGATTAATGCTCTTGGTTTTCTTAAGCGCATTGATTTCTGCATGTGTCGGTCCGTCTATCGATGTAGAAAATAATACCGTCTATGAAGACTACTCTGTTCCGGAGAATACAAGTGACTATCTGATCGGACCGGAAGACATAATTGAGGCGACATTCTATTTTGAATTAGCTCAGAATTCCAATGAATACAGAATTGGCGTCGGTGATATCATAAAAATAGAGTTTTATCTGTATCCTGAGTTGAACCGGGAAGAGACAGTCATGCCGGATGGCCTCATTGCGCTTCCCCCAAAAGGGAAATTGGAAGTAATCGGCATGACCAGGACGGACCTTGAAAAAAAGATCGCTGAACGCTATGCCGACCTGATTTCGGAGCCTGTTGTTACAGTCACATTGAACAGGTTTTATTATGCGCTTAATCAGCTCAGGAATGCCATCATCTCAGAGAATCAGGGGCAGTTGCGCAGGGTGAGAGTGCGACCCGACGGTTATGTCTCTTTCCCGGCTGTAAAGGACTTTCGAGTGGTGGGGATGAATCTTGCAGAAATGAGCAATAGAGTTAACCAGCTCTACCAGGAAAAATACAGTATGAATCTCCAGGTCTTCTTGTCTCTGGTTGAAGCGAGAAACAATCAGGTCTATGTTTTGGGAGAGGTACGAGCACCGAGTTTTTACCCGATCAACAGCACCACAACTTTAAGCCAGGTCCTGGCCAGTTCAAAAGTCTCATTTGCCACCGCTGAACTGAGTACGATTCTTGTGATCAGCAGGAACGGCAAAGGAAAGCCAATGGCGAAGGTTATTGATTACGGCGAGATTATTGAGACGGGAAATATCGGCAAAGACCTGGTGCTTTCCCAGTACGATATAGTTTTTGTGCCTCGCACAAAGATTACCAAGATCAGTCAGATTGCCAGCCAAATAACCGAGTCTATACCTTTCTTTAGAGGGGTGGGATATACATTTAGCGACCAAGTTGATTTATTAAGATAAGAAATTGTTTACTGGAAACGGCTCTTAGGACATCATGTTACTTACAAATCTCCATACGGTTAAGGATTTCGCCAGGATATTGTTTTCCTGGAAATATCACATGCTGGCGGTATATTTGATTATCGTCGGTCTGGTCGGACTCTATGCATATTTCTGGACTCCGACATATTTAACATCCGCGACAATTCTGGTACTCCCCAAAAGCAACGCCAATTCCGTTATTACCACAAGTAGGGATCCAAATTCATTCACACCGGTAAACCCCCAGGAAATTAACACGGAAATGGAGATGCTCAAAAGCAATGATGTTTTGAGGAAAACCATTCAGTCATTTTTAGATGAGAATCAGGCGATAGCTTTGAACCTGCCCAAGGACCAATTGAGTTGGCTGGTGAAGGCTGTCGGTATTACAAAAAAGAAACTAAAACAGTTTCTGGTCTATATCAAACTTCTCGAAGAAGTGCCCATTTTCAACTATTACTTAACCCTGCTCTACGATTCCCTGGAAACGGAACAGGTGGTAATGACCAATATGTTCACTGTTACTCTTGAAGCGGAAAGTGCCAAGGCTGCCAAAGTCGTTTTGGACCGACTGATCAAGGTTTACGTAAAACATCATGATGTTGTGTATTCAAACGTTCAGGGCGGGGAACTCTTCAGTACCTTAACCGATAAATTTTTTCATGACCTGGAAAAAACCGAAACCGAGATTAACCGCCTGTTGGGAGAAAATCAGATCATTGATATTGATCTGCAAAATAAAGAGAATGTGATGCGTTTGTCCCAGCTATTGCAGGATCTGGGGCACCTTGAAGTTGATATTAGTGAAAAGGAAGACCAGATCTATTTTTTTGAAAAATCGTTAGAAGGCAAAATCGCGGAAATAGCTATTTCAAGAGAAATGCATGCCATACCGGCTATCCTAGAGCTGGATAAAGCTCTGGTGCCTCTTTTGATGACGCAGAATGAAATAAAGAGAAAGTACTCGGAGAACAGCTCCAATTATAAAAATATAACATCACAAATAGAGCTTCTTCGTACGAATATCAGGACAGAAATGGAAAAAGCGTTTCGGACCAGCAAAATAGAATTGCAGACCATGATCCGTAAAAAGGAGAATCTGCAGGAAAAATTTGATGCGTTGCGCACCGAAGGTCTCGCCCTTACCGAACACAATGCCAAACTCCAGAATCTGCTCAGAATGAAAGATTTCCAGATGGAGAAACTCAAGCTTTATGCTTCAAAACTGGAAGACACCAAGACCAGCGAAGAGCGCCTGAAGCGCGATTTGGCAAATGTCAGAATCGTTGATTATCCTGACATACCGGTAAAAATGGATTCTCCCAAGAGACTCCTTATTATAGTTTTAAGTCTATTCTTCGGTTTTTTTGCAGCAATTTGCTCGGCGGTTTTTCTTGAGTTTATTGATTTTAGGGTCAAAACCGCGGCGGATGTGGAATCATCAGTTAAGCTCAAGGTAATCAGCGCCTACCCCAAAAAAGATGAAAAAAAGGTTTGATCAGTATTTTTTCCGATTAGAGAACAACAATTATGGCAGAAGAAAAAATGAATACAGGAACAGTTGCGATTCTCGATCTTACCAAAGAAAAGCAGACCGGGGATTTCTGTGTTCATCTCAGCACATTGCGCAAAGAAAACAACAAGCGGGTTTTTCAACTCACTTCTGCACATTCAGGTGAAGGTTGCACTACTTTTGCCGTGAATGTTGCACGGCTTCTGGCTGCTCGTGAGAAAAACTCCAATGTGCTGTTGATTGACGCAAATTTCCAGAATCCGCAGCTATTTAATTGTTTCGAACTGGCGCCAAAACCGGGTTTTCAGCAATTGCTGGCAAAGGATTTCACTGATTCGGACGCAATCAATCAGGTTGAACCGAGAAATCTGTATGTTATGTTTACCGGTACTGAAACCAGAAATCCGGATTGCCAGTTGTCCGTTGAGCAACTGACGGAAACATTTGATGGACTCCGGAAACGGTTTGACTTTATCTTAATAGATTCTGTGCCGATCATGAGTTCACATAATGCCATTGCGATAGCTCTGGCGTCGGATGAAACCTTTCTTGTCATCCAGTCCGGCAGAAGCAACATTAAAGTACTCCAGAATGCCGTTTCCAAATTTACCGACCATAACTGCACCCTGAACTCAGCAGTTCTGAATCGAATCCACAGGCCAATTCCATCCTGGCTCTACCAATGGTTATATTAGATGCGCATTCCGCCAGCAAGCCTCCATTACAGGTAATTGATAAGTTACTTGTAGTTGTCATAGGTTTAGTAGTCGGCATTGTCGTTGCAACCATCGGTTCCATCGAAATCAAATGGTCGCTGTTTTTTCTGTGCATAATTTTCGGCGCCATGTTGTTTATCGTAAGCCCCTTTAAAGAAACCATTTTAACCTTTGGTTTCTTCTTTCTTTTGCCCATCGGTCTCAACTATCATCCGATACTCATTCCGGCGCGGGACTTTTTCAAGCCCATAGTTGGTGTAGTGATTTATGGATATGATATTCCATTGTTTTTTCTGTTTATGCTTTTACTGAAGCGACTTTGTTCAATAGAGAGGAAGGATATTGATTTGATCCTGCCTGTTTCAATTCCTTTTCTGCTGATTTTTATGAGTGCGGTGCTTGGGAGTCCACGGATCGAATCTCCTACTGTGATTAAGTTCTGGTCCCTGGTGACGGTCTTTAAATGTTTTTTGACTTTTCTGATTGTTGCAAACAGTATTCGGACCAAGGATATTCTGAAATTTATTTTTTACTTATTTCTTGTGTCTGTTTTTTTTCAAGCATTTATTTGTTTGGCGCAAATAATCTCAGGAAGTAGCCTTGGGTTGGGATTTCTCGGTGAAACAGAAACATCAGTTGAAACTGTGACGGCTGGTTCTAAGGAGTTGCTTCGGGTGGGAGGGTCGATGTCAAAAAATGCTCTGGCATCTTATCTTTCCTTCATAATTCCAATCAATTTCGCTTTATTTTTTACGAAAATTCAACTTCGCACGAAAATTTGTTTTTTCCTGCCGGTAATCCTCCTGGCTTTTACCCTGGAAATTCTGACATTTTCTCGAGGAGCATGGATGGGATTAGCCGTCGGGGGAACATTGACCTTTTATGGGTGTATTTGCAGATTGTCCGGCAGGAAGGTCCTTTCGCTATTCTTTGTTTCAATTGTGATTGTTGCATTTATTGTTTTGATTCTTGCTCTCAGCGAATCGGTTCGGCAACGGCTTTTTGAAGATGATTACGGTTCCGCAATCATAAGAATTCCTCTGATGATAAACGCGCTTAATATGATTCTCCATAATCCTTTTCTGGGTGTTGGATTGGGAAACTATACCAGTGTTAACCAGCACTATGATATTTTCCAATGGATCAGCATCGTTTTCCCCTGGCCGGTACACAATGACTTTTTATTGATTGGTGCGGAAATGGGTTTGCCTGCCATGTTGTCTTTTTGCTTCATCATCGTAGTAGTGCTGTTCAAGTTGCTGCAAACGGCCTTTCAATCGAAAGATGACTTGTTGGGTTACACCGCTTTTGCTTTGATTGGAGGGATAGTAGCGTTCAGTATTCATCATCTTGTTGCCTATGTTTATGTAATGCTCAATACGCCTTTTTGGAGTTTTATGGGGATTGCATTCGCTCTGATTTTTATAGATAGGCGCGAAAGGAAGAAGGACTCTGCCGAAGAGACCGGAAAGATCCCACAGTAGCAATTACAGTAGAATTGACGTAAGCCCGACTCTAAAGAGAATTATCTGCCATTAGATATTTTTTTTGTTGTCCGAATTCGGCCCCAGCCAGGCAACAGGCATCAGTTGCTCAATATCCTTTATGCAATACCCTAGATTGTTGAATCTTTTTTGATATTTTTCCGGAAGGTCCTTATATCCTAAAAGAATCTGCTTTACAAAATTCGTCTGGTCCTCTTCCCATTTCAGGAAATATTTTTTGTTAATATCAGAGCGGATTGGTTTATTGGTTTGAATTCGGTTAATGCCAATCCAGCCTGTAATGGAGTTCAGGATCTTTTCCGGTTCCCGGACAAAGTCTTCATATCTGAGTATGAAAAATTTGTTGAGATAAGCTTTGTCGGTCATGAATCTCTCATAACATCGGAGGGAGTGTTCTATCAGAGATGGGATGCCGGATCCGGCCCATTTTTTTGTGGCATATGCAACGGCAACCGGATGCCGCAGGACTATGATAAATAACGAATGAGGGAAGAGCTTTTGGAGAAATCTTGTTCGTACAAGATCGGGGGGCGATTTTTCCATGAGATATTTTTTATTCAGCTTCCAGTGTTTGCCCCACTCCATAAAAATCTTTTTGGCGTTTTCTTCGGTTGCAAGTGGGTGATCTTCGTCCATGAACGATTTATTGTCAAATCCGAATCGTCCCGGTCCGCCAAAAGGTTTGGCTGTCGGGTAAACGTTTTGCAAGAACATCCCCTCGTCTTGAGTGACCCCGGTATCTGAAAAGCCGCTGATTTCAGGATGATCGCGGAGAATTTCATGCAAAAGGGAAGTGCCGCTTCTATGAAGACCTCCTATGAAAACAAGTTGATGATTATCCAGAAAAGGCACCATTTATCACTCCAATGTTTTTTTAGATCCGAAAATTTTGTTCACAAGCCCTGAAATTTTTTCTTTTATGCGGTTCAATATTATTTCATCTTCAGGGGAAAATTTCAGGATGCGTAGTCCTTGAACATAGCATCCCAGGAAAAGCACGGTGGTTGCAATAGACGAAAAGAGAACATTTTCCGGAGACCAGATGAAGTTGACCAAAAGGGCGATGGCAACGGCCATTATTAAGCTGAAAATCGGCTTGAGAGTATCAAGAGAATATGGATGAATTTTCAATAAATAGAATAATTGTATCAATCGAAGGATCTGAAGTACCAAGATAGAAACTGTATTTGCAACTGCTGCACCGATCAATTCAAACCTGGGTATCAAAACCAGATTCAAGAGGACACTGAGGATGCCGGTGATAATGGAATTAAGAAGATTGAATTTCGCATGATTGGTCATCATCAGCATATATCCGGATGATCCGGTTGCCGAATCGGCAAAAAAACCGAAACAGATGATTGTCATAATCGTTGCGCCAGCGGCAAAATCCTTTCCAAAGATTCTGAGGATGTCAGGTGCAAAATAAACAAGCAGAAACAGCAGCGGCAGGCTTGCGGTTATAATCCACTTAGTGGTTATTTTCAGTTGCAGGTTTAACTCTTCAATTTCGGATCGGGCATGCATGGCCGAGATTATCGGCGCGAATCCAAGGTTGACGAGAACCATCGGCACGGCTATCAACGGTGGAATCCGGGAGGCGGCGCTGTAGATGCCCACCATTGCGGCGGGAAGAAAATAACCGATGATTACTATGTCGAGCTTAGTCAGCACCTGTTGGCAGATTCTTGTGAAATAAATTGTTGCTGCGAGGTTTTTAATCTTTCGGCTTTCAATTATCATTTTGTCTTTGGCAAAAAATTCTGGAATCGCCAGGGTCAGATAATAAATGCTCAGAGCCGAACCTGCAATTGCAACAATGACATAACCTGTTGCCAGGGCGGTTACCCCGCGGTCGACTATGATTACTGCAACGATAATCAATGCGCGAAGCAGAGGGGTGGCAATCCGTTCAATTATTACCCTGAATTTGATGGCCTTGGCCCCCTGCAGCGCCCCGAGGAGAACGCGGACCAGTACTGAAAAAGGAACCGAGAGGAGCAGAAGTTTGTATACCGGAGAAATTTCCGGTTTATGGAGCAGGGAGCCGCAGAAAAAATCAGCTGAAAAATAAAGAATGAGAACTACGAATATGCTGAAAGCAAAGGGAGTGCCCATCCCGGCCCATAAAGAACCTTTTAGCTTTGGTGTGTCTTGAGTTGCCCGGTATTCGGCAATGAGCTTCAGCATGGATGTTTCCATGCCGAGCAGGCATATGAGAATCAGATAGGAGATGATGGTAGTGCTTAAGACAAAGACACCGTAGGATTCCGCCCCAAGATACCGGGTGAGCAGGACATTGTTGAGGAAGTTGACAACGCCGAAGATAATGCTTCCGATGCCGCCGATGCCGGCGCTTTTGAGAATCGAAAAAGAGGTTTCCTGATTCCTTGTATTACTTTTTGTGTGAGGTGTATCTTCGCTGTTCAAGATCGGCCGGCTCCTCACCGAGGATTACATGTAACCCAGATTTTTCAAGAGTTCTTTGGATTTTTCAAAATCTTCGTCAGTCCCCCCCTGTCGGGCATCCACCTCAAGGCTTAAGTTGTCGAATTCGTTGCTCCTGGCAAATTCCTTGAAATCATTGCTCATGACTTCATGAATAACCCGGCCCTCATAGCTGGCGGGACAAGGAATGTCAAGCAGGGCAAAAAGGGTGGCGGTCACATCCGCAAGTTCAATGGGTCTGCTCAGCAGAGCTTGGGGAATATTCGGGCCGTGGGCAATAAAAATTCCTTCGCGCCGGTGATCACCTGTCCTTGCCGGCTTGATCCGTTCAATTATTCGTTTCTTGAGCGGTCTGAATACTATCTGATAATCATAGGAAAACTGAATTGTCAAATCCGGCGACTGGGTGAGATGCGGCCCTGAATACAGGTCCTCCCTGCGGAAGATGCTGGTTGCAATGTTCTTGCCGGTTTCAGGATCTTTCATGGTTTCAAGTTGCGCGATGATTTCCTTGATGATCGATTCATATTCATGCCCCGGTTGAACAATTCCCCATTTTTTTTCGCCAATGGTATTTATGCTTATGCCCAAGAAGTTTCCATAAATCGGCACCGGAAAGACCTTGGATTTACGCCAGTAGCTTTCATCAAGCTCGACCTTGTTTCTGGGGAGGCCCATTTTCTGCGTAATCTTATTGGCCAGGAAACGGAATTTCTCATTAAGGCCTACCGCCGGATATCCAAGATTTTTCATTAAGGCAAAGGCATTGATGGATTTCTCAGGGGCTTTGCCGAATCCATGGTCCGACATCATAATCTTGACGGTTTTTTCCCCGGACCCTTCGATGAGCGAACCGATCTTTTCATCAAGGAATCGGTAGTATTTTTTGACTAACGGGGAGGGGGCTTCGCCGGTCTCATTATCTGTCCAGAAATGATGACAGATTCTGTCAGAACCGGTGAACACAACCATAAAAAAATCCCATTCTTTATTTTTCATGAATTTAAGCGCATGATGTGCACGGCTTTCGGTCATTTTAAAAACCTTCCGGATGTATCCATCCCGGTCGGCCATTACAAGGTTGCGGGCATTCCAGTTGTTGTTGTCCCGCAAACCTTGAAGATCCACCTGGTAGCCGTCGAGGTCTGAGCGGATTTCGGCGGGATGGAAATAATCTTTGGCGTTTTCGGGCACAAGCATTCCGGAAATCATGAATCCATCAACTTTGTCGGGGGGATAGGTCAAGGGGATATTTATCAGGCCGACCTTTTTGCCGTATCTGTTGAATGCCCGCCAGAAAGGAATGCCTTTCATGTTTGTGAGATTCATCAGGGTGTTGACGCTGTTGAGTTCATAATTGGCAAGATCTCGATCAAAAAAACCGAAGACCCCGTGGCGGCCGGGATTGGTGCCGGTGATGAAAGAGGACCAGGCCGGGGAGGTAACCGGTGGAATCGTTGAAAGAAGTTCGCTGCGAATACCGTTTCGCACGAGTTTTCCAAGGTTCGGCAGAAGCCCGGCCTCGATCATCGGCATGATGACATCAAATGTGCCGCCATCAATGCCGATAACCAGAATCTTCCTGTCTGTTGCGTTTGTCGATTGCATAATCTTTTATACCAGACTTTTTCCATCAAGATCCGCTGTGAGGATTCCCAGGAGATCAAGGATGGTTGCTCCGACATCGGTAATATTAGGATTGCCTGATGGTATTTGCCGATTGATATAGAGCATGGCGTTTTCGCGGGTATGGCCGCCGGTGAGCAGTCCTCTGCCGTATAAATTTCTCTCGGTTATCTTGCCTTTGAGGTCAAATCCTTCATGGGGCAGAAGCACCAGATCAGGGGCGCGATGGGTTTCCCTGCCGATGTACAGATCGCGTGCATCGAAGATTTCCTTGATTACCTGTTTCCCGTCAATCTGAAATTCCAGCAGATCTTTTTTTAGGCAATCGCATAGTTGTTTATAATCACTGGTTTCAACACATCCCCGGCTATAGCGTTTTTTCGTGTGGATATAAACCCGGGAAGGATCAAGTACAAATGCGGTGCTTTGTGGCGCCATATCTTGAAAAGACCTGGGCGAATCAGAAGTGAAGCTCAGATAGCCTTTTTCCTGAAGAAAACGGTTCAGATACACCTCTTGTCTGATTGTTGTAAAGCCATGGTCGGATAGCATGATAAAAGGGGTCTGCTTATCAAGTAGGTTATGGAAATCCCCGATGAATGTATCCAGTTCTGTATAAAAATCTATAAAGAAAGCATGACGCGGATGATCACAGTTTTCCCAAGCTTCCCAAAGGTAATGATGCAGTCTGTCTGTCTCGGTTATGGCACCTACAAACAGGTCCCAGTCTTTTTTTCTGAGATAATGAAGGATGGCTTCTTTTCGTTTCTTAAATGTGAGTGTTAAATCCTCGATAAATGCATCCATTGATGACGCGGCTTTGCCAGCATCAACATCGAGACGGTATCCCATGCCAGATAAATGCGTAAACATTGATTCGGGATAGCATGCCTTCTTTAAGTCAAGCGCCACAAAGCCGGCAACGAGTTCACCGTTTAGAGGTTTTGCAGGGTAGGTGGATGGAATATTTATAACAATACTTTTCAGGCCATTCCCCCCGGCAATCTCCCAAAGGGTCTTGCTCGCCAGATCATTCGTATTAGGAAACTTGAAGGAGTATGAGTCGGGGTCAATTTCCATAAAGCCGTAAATGCCATGTTTTCCCGGATTCACGGCGGTCATGAAACAACTCCAGGAAGTGGAGGACACTTCGGGGATGGAGGCGGTCATGCTGGTGAGGGTCCCTTGATTGATGATTTTCTCAAGATGCGGCATGTGACCATTATTCATCATCGTAACCAGCAAGGTGTATGGCACGCCGTCAAGGCCAAGCACCGCAACCTTTTTATTTTTCTTTTGGAATAATTTTTTCAGCATAATTAAACGGTTGTGAATGGATAAACCTTGCGGTCCTTAACTTAGATGATATTGAAAGATGATCCGTGCCTAACTGTTTTAATTATTAGAGGTGTACTTCTTTAGTAACATTTTTAATAAGCTTGGGCGAAGGTATTTTTTTCGGTTTTCATGGTGATCGACAGCCTTGGCGTAAGCCTTTCTTGTCTGCTCGGCAATTGGGCCGGCCCAGTTTAAGCGGGTGGATGCCTTTTCCCTTCCATTCAGCCCCATATCCATAGCCGTTTGAGGATCAAGGAGGATTCTGGTGAGTCCCTGGGCCAGGGCTTCAGGGTTATCAGGCGGGACGAGAATGCCTTCAATCCCATCGGTCAGGGCTTCGGGGATGGCGCCGACCTTGCTTGCGACCACCGGTCGCCCGAATGTGTATGCGAGGTGGAGCGGACCGGATTGGGTGGCATCATGGTACGGCAGGACAATTACACTTGCACGGCTGAAAAAAGTTTTTACTTCTCCCGAATCGATAAACCTGTTGTGCACCTCAAATAAGGGATTATTTTCCACCTCCGGCAGCAGGCGATTGAGCTCAGGGCCAGTCCCGGCCAGAACAATTTTTAAATTGGGAACCCTTGAGGCGATGACGGGAGCCGCCTTGATTAAAATCTCAAGGCCTTTATACCGAATCATTCTTCCGAAAAGCAGGACCCTGCCCGGTACGGGTTGCGACTCTTCTGCGGGGTTGGCCGTGTGATGATAGATATCATAATTGCCGTGGGGGACCACAGTAATCAAGCTCCTGTCAAAGCCGAAATTTACACCGTCATCAGCAAGAACTTTACCATGCACAATTGCATGATCCGTTACATGCATTATGAGGTTTGAGCTGATGTATTTATGCCGCAGTTTCCGCTGTTCCCCGGAATGGTTAGATGTGTCATGAAAGGTGGTAATAATAGGGATTTTTTTTCTGTGGGCCAGGAAGAGGGCGATAAGATATTCCGCAAAAAGATTGCCAGAATGGAAATGCAGCACATGCGAGTCATGATGTATTATTTCCCTGTACAATTTCAGTCCTTCCCAGAAACAACGGGGATCAGGAAAAGCATAATGAGGGGTCAGGTAACTCGTCACCTTGGAAGCGGAAATAAAAGGTTGAAACTGAGAAAAAAGTTTCAGACCCTCGGATTTTCGCATGCCAATCATCACGTTGTCTTTTTCCGCAAGGCCGTTGGCGAGCTGAAAAGAGTACATTTCGATTGCAGATGATAAAATAAAAATATTCATAATTTTCTGAGTGTCATTCAAGAATTACTTGAGCCATAAAGAAAGGTCCCGGTCGAGGAGGTCTTGGAGTTTCATGATATCATCATGATAAAGTTTTAATAATTCATTTCTCGACTCCGGTGAGATTGGAGGAGGTTTTGTGTGGAACGTGGCTTTTATTCTGTTTTTTAATGAATATGCAAATTTGGCAGAAAACGGATTAATGATATTTGATATTTCTAAAAAAAATCTTCTGATAATTTTTTTAATAAAAAGAGACCTGATAATATCACTCTTAAATTCTTCAACATTATATTCTACTTTAGACTTTGTATCTAATTCTAGAAAATTGAAAATTTCCGGAATGCATTTTTCAGGCTCTTTAATCCATTCTTCAAAAATAACAATTTTTATTCTGCTTCTGTCAAATACAGAAAGATATTCAGATAAATATTTATAATAAAAATAAGGATTGAAATAGAATCTATCGAATTCGTTAATTGTATTGAGTTGTTCTTTTATTGAGAGATTAAAAAAAGGTGTATAAATGAATTTATACATATATGCCCATGTGCATATTGAATATAAAGCATCAACAGGATTTCTTAGCGAAACAATGATTTTTGCCGTTGGTACATGTTTGTATATATTTTGAGCAGTATTTGGGAAATATAAGTAATTTGTTGATGATTCGCCGATCGAGGATTTGTCTTTTACATCAATGAACAGATTGGCATATTCATCCATTGATCTGATAAGTTTGTGCCCATAAGCAGCATCTAGCTTTGAGTATAATTCAACAATTTTCGGGTTGTTTTTGTCATAAGAAAAAAAACTGGGTTCTTTTATTATCGGGAAAAATATTTGAGGATGCTGCTTTAAACAATTATGCATATAGGTCGTGCCGGATCTTGGCGCGCCAATAATAAAAAAATTAGGGAGCGGCATGGGTAACACCTTTGTATGTGTCAAGATTTCTCCAGAATCAGGAAACTGTCGTCTTGCATTACGGTTACGGATTGAGAAGGTTGGTTTTACATATATCCCAGAGCCTTGAGCTGATCTTCTATTTTTTTGTTGGATTCGGCAGTGGCGTTTTCTTCTACGGTATTCCCGGAAATTTTTGTGTTTTCCTGATGATCTGAAACCCGGCCAGGATCAGTTCGTTGCCGATAGAGGCTGTTATCAACTACACGAACCATCTTCTCGATAATCAGACAATTATCCAAAAAGTTATTCAACAATTGCAGGTTGGTTTTGGGGTCGGCAATGACTTCGTGGTAAGTGACATACAATACTTCGATATTTTTTTGCCGGGAAAGCCATTCTTCAATTTCCTCCAGATGGTTATGGTACAGGGCCGCAAGTTTTTTGCCGTCAACAGCCGCTGATTTTCCTTCTCTTTGGAGCATGGTTTCCTGGGATGAAATTATTTCTTCGAGCCGCCGTTTCATGAAGATAATTTTATAGGAATATCCGGTAGGCAGTGCCTGGAGTAGTTTTGAGATGATTTTTATCGCCTTGCCTCTGGCCTCTGCGAGCCAGGAATGGTCTTTTTTTATGGTTTTCACCGCCTCCAGTTCATAATAGCCTCTGGGGTTATTTTCGTCCGGGGTGCGGATATTGTCCACCATGGTCTGCAGTCCGCCCGCTTCCAGTATCTTCATCATCATCGATGTTCCGGAACGGGGCAGTCCTGAAACAATGTAAATTGGTGCATCTTCAGTTTTCATGTTTCTTGCCTATAAATTTTCGTTTCAACTTCCGCAAATTAAGCCGTAGCTCGAAAAGCAGAGCCAGTATCCGCCCTTTGATCGTAGGGGGAAAAAGGTGCAGATTGATGTTTTCGGTGCATTGCGCGGCCCAGCCTGATTTATAATCATGACCGCCGCGGAGCATGTCGATAATTATAATTCGCCGCTCGTGGCAGCATTTAATCAAATCGAGAAAGCTCAACGATCCCGGAGAGAAACGGCTGTATTCGGGGTCAAAGGCAGTATTGTAAAAATAAAGTCTGTCATCAAGCAGAAAACAGAAATAATAACATAAAAGCCTGGCATTATGCCAGAGCAAGTGAAGGGCGACCTGTTCTTTTTCTGCAAGGGCTTCGGTGACTTTGAAATAGAAGTCTCTTTTTTCGGGAGAGGCGAATATGCCCACTTGCCGGGGCCCTTTCCAGGATTTATCTTCAAGCGCCGCCATTTCTGGGAGAACCTTGATGATTGCGGCCTTGTCCGTAACCATTTCAAAGCGGATTTCCCCCAAGGCCAGGAGTTTTTTATATTTCCGGCTGTACATATTACGGCTGCGGGAGTTCAGCTGTTTTTGCCGGTAATCTTCAAAGGTTTTTTCAAGACGGATATACGGGCAGGGCTCGGTTTGTTCAATAACCGCGATCAACCCGTTCTTTTTGGAAATCCTGACGAGCTCCGCCAGATTGCCGGAGGATGATTTGATATGTCGCAAAGCAATGGCGTCGAAATCACCTTGTGTTATCTGGTTTTCCACAAATTGATTGATTATTTCGACTTTAAATTCATCCGCAATAATAAAATTATAATAATCAGCTGCAGGCACCCCGAGTGATTTTATGGTGTGGACGGTGAACGGCCCCTGTTGTGCGCGGGTATGGTAAAGACCGATAATCCCTTTTACCGTTTTGTTAAGCGTGAAAACCAGCAGAAAAGGATCGACATTATCTGCCGAATGGGATTGCCACCAGATCCGGGTCCATTCGTAACTTCCGAAAACAGGGTCAGCTTCGCTTGTTGCAAGCAATTCATCCCAGCAGGTTTTCAGCTTTTCGAGACCAGCAATATCCCGGATTGTTTCGACAGTGAGTTTGGACATTTAGTATAGGATTTCAGGATGATATTGAGCTAGCGCCCGAGGCGTCGAGCTGGAAATATTCCGTGATTATTGGTCAAAATATGAACCTGTATAGCGTCTTCGGGTGGTGAAAGGTTTGGTGAAAATGAAACGGGTCAAAATCATTTCACCGAATTCCTTGAAGTTCATAAAGGCATGAAGTTGCAAGCTGGCGGTATTCTTCAGATCAACCATGCAGATTATGTTATTATATCCTAATGTGATGTAATGGTTCCAGAAAAGATAGGCAAGTTTGGGGGCGAGCATGAACTGCCCCCGGTATTCTTCCAAAAGTTCAACGTCAAATGGGTATACCTGGCCTTTTTGTAACATGAAAGTAACGTCCTGCATCGGTTCATAAAAGTCCCTGGTTGCATACCAACCGTAGGCAATCATTTTGTTTGTGTCATTGTAGACCACATAGCAGTCAACCCCGGCCTCAAGTCGCTGTTGAATTATTTTTGCCTTATGCGGCACATGGTTGCTGAGGTCTGTGAGTGCTTCGGAGTCCTCTCTGATAGAGCGAATATGAATATCATCCAGCGAGATTTTAGGAACTTTCAGGTCGCGCGTTAATATGATATGCCGCTGGCAATAATAAATTGAACGGACAGCCTTGATGAGTATTTTTCTAAATTTTTGTTTGATCATGGTTACTCAGGCCAACTGCGGGAAGCACCAAAAATTGTTGTGGTTGTTTTTATGGCGCTTAGAAATCTTGAGCGCAGAATGTCGCTCATGAGTCCGCGTTTAACGGGGTCGAGCCGCAGGAAAGCACCAAGTATGCCTCGCATTGCTTTATGAGTGATCTGTTGGGGATTTGGAAAGAGCTGGTGCTGCAGTTTGCCGTTCCGCAAGGACTGGAGCAGTATCCGTTCGTAGGTGTTTTCAGGATGAATCACCCGCTGCTCTCGTTTATCCAGCAGGACCGCGTCCGTCTTGCAGGTCTGGGCGCAAATACCGCATCCCAGGCACATTTCTTGATCAAGCACGGGCTTCTTTTTTTTCTTTTTATCACCGGTGGGAACCATCTTAATCGCATCAACCGGGCAGGCTTCAGCACACAGGCCGCAGCCGATGCATTTTTTTTCATCGACTTTTGAAATAAGCGTTGAGGTGACCACAATATTAGGATAACCGCAAAGCCGCATGTTTTTTAAAGTATGGCAGCAGCATTTGCAGCAATGGCAGATGAAAGTAATATTTTGCTTTACATTATCCGCGTTCAGGACAAGCTTTAATTCCTTTGAACGGGCGATATTCTCCAGCATCTGTGTTTTAGTGACTGGTGTGCCGAGACCTCTGCGGATTACAAAGTCCGCCATCCAGCCGAAGCTGGAGCATGTCTGAAGCGGATGGTCGCATTCCTTGGTTCCGGCATGATACTTCTGGTGACGGCAAGAGCAATGGCTGATCGCCATTTTATCCCCTGATTGCTCGACGATAGCGCTTGCCTTTTCGTAGTCAAGTACTTCCACATAGGCATCACGGGCAATATGTTCCTCATAGGGAATTGTCCGCATAATCCCTATTGAAGGCAGGGGCTTTTTTGTCCTTTTACGGTTTTCTGATGACCTGTCGCCTTTCGTGAAAGACAAATGATATTCATGGAAAAGTTTGGCAATTGTCCGGATATCAGCATCGGGCCCGGTTTTCATGAAGGTGAATTCAAAAATACCCACAGCATAAGGTGAAGGCATATAAAGATATTGGTCTTCAACCCAGATGTCTATCACCAGGCCTTTAAAGCATAATTTTTCAAGGTAATGTTCGAGCTTTGGGCAACTGATTTTAGTAAGCTTTTCGATCTGTTGTAATGAGGACAGCCGGTAAGGCAATTGAATAACAATGCTCGCCTCGGTTTCAGAATACAGGTGACGGAGAACAGCAAAAAATGCCTGGTTCCCGGCGATGGGAAAACCCATATTGTCAATGTTGACTGAGAGTCTTTTATATAAAGTCTTGCCGACAAGATGTCCCATTGGCTATTCGGTCCGAAGGATTTTATTAAGTATTTTTAATGAGTATCTGAAGGGTTAGGTCTTGAGGGAAATATATCCTTCAGGCATGATGACACTTTGTATGTCGAGTTGTCAAATCTGCTCTCTTGCGAATGACAGGTGTATAAATGAGGATAACTCTGTAAATTAGTATAAAATAAAAAAGATTTAGCAACTCACTTGGTCCAGCAGGTTTTCTGGCATTTAAAAGGAGTCTTTATGGATTCAATGTTGTGTCAAGTACTCATTTATTGATAGATATGAACCGTTTTGTTAGAATCCGTCAATTGTAAGTTTTGTGGAAAGTAAGCCGACCCCTGGAATAGTAAATCAATGAAATCTCATAATCTAGATAATTTTCATCAATAGATAAAGAATAATGGACAAATCAATTATCATAATCGGCGCTGGCATCGCCGGCCTATCCGCAGGATGTTATGCACGGATGAATGGTTACCGTACCCGGATTTTTGAACTGCATGATAAACCCGGCGGCTTGTGCACCGCGTGGAAGCGCAATGGGTACACCTTTGACGGCTGTGTTCACTGGTTGGTGGGAACCAGACCCCAAACGCGTTATAACCTTATGTGGCAGGAACTTGGAGCAGTCCAGGGAAGGGAAATAATTCAACATCAGGAGTTCATGAGGGTCGAAGCAAGGGGCGGCAAATGTTTTACCTGTTATAGTGACCTTGATAAGCTTGAAGGGCATATGAAGGACTTGTCGCCTGCTGATGATGAAATTATCACGGAATTCTGCAATGCGGCACGGGCGCTGGTACCGCTGGGTGAACCCATGGATGAGGGTTTGAGCGGCGCTGCATACGGAATAAAGGTCGGACTCATGATGCTGCCGCTGATGCCGATTTTTGAAAAATACAGTCGTATAACGGTTCAGGAATTTGCAGGGCGGTTTAAAGATCCATTCTTGCGATACGCTTTTCCAATCACCTTTGACCAGCCGGATTTTTCCATGCTTGCCATGCTGATGACTCTGGCCTGGATGCATTGCGGTGATGCTGGTTATCCGGTGGGTGGCTCGCTCCCCTTTGCGCGCAGTATTGAAAAGCGTTATCTGGATCTGGGTGGAGAAGTTCATTATAAAAAAAGAGTTCTCGAAATAATCGTCGAAGATGACACCGCGGTAGGGGTCTGTCTTGCTGATGGAACCGAGCATCGGGCTGACCGGCTAATTTCTGCCGGTGACGGCCATAATACGATTTTTTCATTGCTGCACGGTAGATATACCAATGAAACCATCAGGAAATATTATAATACGCTGCCGATATTTGCATCACAGATCCAGGTTTCGCTGGGGGTTTCAGGGGATTTCTCGGACCAGCCGCATAAGGCGGTAATTCAACCCTCCGAGGTGATTGAAGTTGCAGGAGAAATCCTTGATCGGATCAGTATCAGGCATTACGGTTATGACCCGACCATGGCGCCCAATGGCAAATCAGTGCT